>DATHKF010000418.1:0-9124 GCA_035489505.1 Bacteroidia bacterium
CGACCGGTGTTGCCGGTCTCACAGGTGCAACGGGCGCAGCCGGTCCTACCGGAGCAATCGGTGCAACTGGGTTAACGGGAGCGACGGGTGCAGCCGGTCCTACCGGAGCAGTCGGGGCAACAGGATTAACGGGAGCAACGGGTGCAAATGGTGCAACAGGTTCTGTCGGTCCGACAGGCGCAACCGGTGCAGCAGGAACCAATGGCGCTGTTGGTGCAACCGGTCCGACAGGAGTGACAGGAGCAACGGGTATTAACGGCCCGACAGGTCCAACGGGCGCGACAGGATTAACAGGCCCAACCGGTGCAACTGGTTCTACAGGTCCAATAGGTGCAGTGGGGCCGATGGGTCCTACAGGTGCAACAGGCGCAACGGGCGCACAGGGAACACAAGGCGCAGCGGGATTAAGTGATTACGCCATCTTCCAGGAGGAACAACCTTCAGGAACAGACGGCGGAACATTTTCAAGCGGTAGCTGGGTTACCCGCACTTTAAATACAACGGCAGCAACATTGGGAACTTCCATCACACTTGCTGCAAATCAGATCACACTTGCACCGGGAACATATTACATCAAAGTATATGTCCCTGCATACCAGGCCGGCGTTCACCAGGCGCGATTGTATAACATCACTACCGGATCCACCGCCCTTACCGGAACAAGCACTGTGGATGGTTACAGTGTCGTCGAAGGATTTGTAACCGTTGCAGCGACATCGGTTTTCGAAATTCAGCATCAATGCACATCGACCCGTGCTACAGACGGATTGGGGAAAGCGGCTGCCTTCGGAGAAAATGTGGTGTTTACAAAAGTGCTGATTGAAATGATCAACTCTTCATCCACTCCGGCAAACGGATCGGGTGAACCTTCACTGATTTACACAATAAACGGGTTTTAACATGAAAAAAATCATCAGTTCGGTCGTAGTTATTTTTTGTCTTGTTCTATTCACAGACAAATTAAGCGCGCAGGGAAATCTCCAGTTTAACCAGGTGGTTACCATTATTGTTCCGGCTAATACTATCGTCGCTTTTACGGTTCCGGCCGGCAAGGTGTGGAAAATTGAAAGCGCAGGTATGGGCGGTTCCTCTTCAAGCTCGCTCATATTGAGAGATGCAAGCGCGCTTCCCATCGCTTACTTTTTTGGCTCCACCTCCTCCAGCGGTGGTAATGCCCCTTTTCCTTTCTGGCTTCCGTCATCTTTTTCAGGGTCGTTCCAGTCGACAGGAACGAATCCATACCGCGATGTGATCTCTATTATTGAATTTAATGTTATCCCATAAAACACGATGAAAAAAATTGCTTTAATCGCATTCCTGCTGTTCTGTGTTTCATTCCTGAAAGCGCAGGGAAACCTGCAGTTCAACCAGATCATTTTTTATGATATTGCACCGAACGCAACACAAGCGATCACCGTTCCTGCGGGCAAAGTCTGGAAAATAGAAAGCGTGAGTTCGGGTGGATCGAATTCAACTCCGCTTTACCTCAGAAACTCCGGCGGGGCATACATCGCACATTTCAACACGACGAGTTACTCCTCCAGTTCTTTTCCCTTTTGGCTTCCAACGGGATTTGCGGGAACGTTAGTCAATCTGCATCCTTCCACCAGGTATACTATGTCCATTATTGAATTCAATGTTGTTCCGTAGCGCTGAATTTTTAAAATCATTTCGGGACAAAGGTTTTGTTTTAGCCGTTGTCTTTTTTTGTTTTTCATTCAGCCTTTTTTCACAGGGAACAACACCAGCACAACAAGCCAAGATCGACAGCTTAATGTCGTATATAAATCTTCAGGTGCAGCTGGGAAAGACTCCTGATCAGAGATACATCGACAGCACAAATGCCGTGATCAGGAGCATGAACGTACATGTTGCGGTGAATGATTCGACACGAAACACAGTTGCCGATTCGACAAAGGAAATTACCAAACAAAGCATGGCCGGCACCAGCTTCACTGTTCCTGCAGGAAAAATATGGCGTGTGAAAAGAGTGTATGTAAACGATGGCGGCTCCTACAATATCCTCGTCACTTCGGTGAAGTATGATCAACCGCTTCTGGAAGGGGAACTGCTTTTCACACCTTCCTGGTCAGCAGAAGGCGCATTGCTGAACGGCGATCAGTCGGGGTTCTTCTACATATTTAAAATAGAAGAAACCTTGGTCAGTGGGCAATAGCAGAAGGAGTAGCAGTTGCAGTGAAGCCGTCTCTGTTGCAATGGAAAACAGCGACTGCTTCGTTTTCACGTATCCATCTGCATCCCCTCGTTCAACACTCCCGTTCTCTTAACCGACTGCAACTGCCACTGCTACTGCCACTTTTTATTCCCAGGCACCAAACGCGTCTTTCACATAATTCGTAGTGATGCCACGCGGCGTTCTCAGAATCCCAATCACATCAAAACGCACTTCGTTATTCCGGTGTTTATGCTGGAGATACAGATTCGCCGCGCGGATCAGTTTTTTCTGCTTGGTCTTATTGACAAACATTTCCGGTTCGCCATACGCGTTGGAGCTTCGCGTTTTCACTTCCCCAATCACCAGCACGTCTCCATCCAGGGCCACTACATCAATTTCCAGGTGAAGAAATGTCCAGTTCACATCAATCACGCTCATTCCCTGTTCTTTCATCAGGCGAATGGCTTCCACCTCGCCCCATTTTCCGGTTTCCTGCTTTTGATTCATCATGCCGCCAAAATACTAAACCGATTCATCCTAAGCCGTTTACAAACGTTTAAGGTCGGTTGTGTTGGGTGAGAGTGGGGACTGCCACTGACTACTGCCACTGCACACTGGAAAACGGCTTGCTTTTTGTAAATTAGACGAATCGGGTCTCCTCCAATGGAGTCTCTCCCACCATGAAAAAGCACCTTTGGTTGCTGTTTGTTTGTCTTTCGATGACTGCCGCTTTAACGGCCCAGGATTTCGAAGGAATCGTTGAATTCAAAAAACAAGAAGGAAAATCGCAGGAAAACTGGGTGTGGTATGTGAAGGGCGACCAGGTGCGTGTAGATGAGTTTCAACCCGGAAGCCGTGTGCTCAAGGGATGTTACTTGATGAACACCAAGGACAAAACCGCGAAGTATCTCGATCATACAGCAAAAACATGGAGCAATCATGTGGCAGCGCCTTCAACGGCACCAGCTGGTTGTACAGTCGCAGAAACGAAGAACTCCAAAGAATTCCAGTCGTACAAAACCACTGAGTACACGTTGAAAACACCGGTGGATACGATGCATTTCAGTTATTGGATCAGCACCGGAAAATTCGGATTCTTCAAACCAGCTGTGCAGTTGCTCGGGCCAACGAACATGTATTTCAAATACTACTGGGCGCTTGAACCGAAAGACAATACGATGCCCATGCTGGTGACACGAAAAAATGCGAAGGATGAAGAGACCGGCCGGTTCGAAGTAACGCGGATTGAAAAACGGGAACTTGATGCGAACCTGTTTAATGTACCGGCGGACTATAAGCTGAAATAGAAAGTGTCAGTGTCGGAACGTTAGGGTGCGTACGTCATTACGAGTGGAGCGAAGCAATCCCGGCTTTAAAAGATGGGATTGCTTCGCTCCGCTCCTTTAGACTTCCTTAAAACTCCAGCCTGCTCGAGTCACTCTCCACATGTAAATGCACCGTTCTCCCCAACGGCAACGCGTAATTCTTCACGTCGTGTCCAGCAGGAAATCCATAGCAAACAGGAAAATCAAATCCGTCCACGTGTGAAGCAATAATCTCTTCTGCATTTTTCCCGAATGGAATGGTATTGTCTTTCATTTCATTCATGCCGCCAACGATTAAGCCCGCAAGCCCGTGGATTTTTTCGGCACGCTTCAGGCTGATCATCATCCGGTCGATGTGGTACAGATATTCGTCAAGGTCCTCGAGGAATAAAATCTTCCCATAGGTGTCGAGATCCGAAACCGATCCCTGCAACGCGTAAATGAGCGAGAGATTTCCTCCAACCAGTTGCGATGTACATTTCCCCGGACGATTTTTTACCGACGTGGAATTCGTTGCATCGTACGTTACCGCATGACCCGTAGCTGCTTTGAAAAGTGTTTCCGTGGAGTACACATCTTTTCCAAAGTTGATCGGCATTGTGGCATGCATCGATTCAAAACCCAGTGCATGAAGATGATTGTGCAGCACGGTAATGTCGCTGTAACCAATCAGCCATTTCGGATTTTCTGAAAACGCATCGAAGTCGAGTTCATCGATGATGCGCAAGGTGCCGTATCCGCCGCGGGCAAAAAGCACAGCCTGGATGGCCGGGTCGTCGAGAAAAAGCTGGAGATCTTCCGCGCGTTCTGCATCAGTTCCGGAGAACTGGTTGTCTTCATTGAACATATTCTTCCCCAGAACGGGGTAGTATCCCTGCGCCTCGATCATTTTCAACGCCAGTTCAATTTCCGCCAATGGAATTTTGCGCGCCGGCGAGCAGATCCCAATGGAATCTCCGGGTTTCAGGTTCGGTGGACGACGTGTTTCGGATAATTTCATTGCGTAAAGATAACGAGTTCGGAGTTCGGAGTACTGGGTGCAGAGCGCCTGCGGCAGCAAGGAATTTTCTTTCTTTTCCTTTCACTTCGTTCAAGGGACATGTGATCCCTCCGGATCATAAGCGATTACTGGATGGATCGACTCGGAGAAGTCGCATGTCCCTTGAACGAAGTGAAAGGCGGTTAAAAATTCCTTGCTGCCGCAGGCGCGCCCCGAGCTTGCCGAAGGGCGAAACTCCGAACTTCATACTCCGAACTCCTCACTATTCCCTATCTTCGTTGACTAAAATTTTCTGAATTGCCAGTGAAAAAGTTATGAATGCACCGAAACGTTATACCGTAACCGCCGCGTTGATTTATGCCAACGGACCCATTCACATCGGGCACCTGGCCGGCTGTTACCTGCCTTCCGATATTTACGTGCGCTTTTTACGCGCCAACGGAGAGGATGTGCTGTATGTGAGCGGAACCGATGAACACGGAGTTCCCATTATGATCCGCGGTTTCATGGAGAAAAAATCTCCGCAGGAAGTGGTCGACAAATATTACACAGTCATTGATCAGTCGTTTAAAAATTTCGGGATCGAGTTTGATATTTATTCACGCACGAGCAAACCCGTGCACCATAAATTTTCTTCGGAATTCTTTACCACACTTTACGGTAAAGGATACTTCAAAGAAAAAACGACAGAGCAGAATTACGACGAAGAAGCAAAAATGTTTTTGGTCGATCGTTTCATCGTGGGAACATGTCCGCATTGCGCGAACCCAAAAGCATACGGCGATCAGTGCGAGAAATGCGGATCGGATTTAAGTCCCGATGAACTCATCAATCCGCACTCTGCTTTGTCGGGAACCGTTCCGGTGAAAAAACCAACGAACAACTGGTTTCTTCCATTGGATGAAATGCAGCCGCAGCTGGAGAATTACATCAACAGTCACCCGGAGTGGAAAGCAAACGTAGCCGGTCAATGTAAATCGTGGCTGGCAAACGGGTTGCATCCGCGTGCAATGACGCGCGACCTGAACTGGGGCGTGAAAGTTCCATTGCCAAACGCAGAAGGAAAAGTGCTGTACGTGTGGTTCGATGCACCCATTGGTTACATCACCGCGAGTAAAGAATGGTTTGAGCAACCGGAAACACGGAACACATTGTCGTACGGCGGAAAGCCGAAATCCGATAACTGGGAAGTGTACTGGAAGAACAAAGATTCCAAACTCGTTCACTTCATCGGCAAAGACAATATCGTTTTTCATTGCCTGATTTTCCCGGCGATGCTCATGGCTCACGGCGATTACATTCTGCCGGACAACGTTCCTGCGAATGAATTCCTGAATCTCGAAAGCCAGAAGATCTCCACTTCACGCAACTGGGCGATCTGGCTGCACGAATACCTGGAAGAAATGCCCAACAAGCAGGATGAACTGCGTTACGTGTTAACGGCAATCAGCCCGGAAACCAGCGACGGCGATTTCACCTGGGCAGATTACGTGGCGCGTGTGAACAATGAGCTGACTGCAGTGTTCAGCAACTTCGTGCACCGCACGATGATCCTCACGCAGAAAAATTTCGGAAGCAAGGTTCCTGAAGCAACGCAATACACGAAAGAGGATATTCTTGTTCTCGAAGAGATCACGAAATATCCTGACCGTATTGGCGCCGCAGTTCAGAATTATAAATTCCGCGAAGCGCAGCAGGAGCTGATGAACCTGGCACGTGTGGGGAACAAATATCTTTCCGACAACGAGCCGTGGAAGAACCCGGACAAAGAACGCGTGAAAACTATTCTCAACGTTTCGTTGCAGATCTGCGCGAACCTGAGTGTGTTGTGCCAGCCGTTTCTTCCGTTCACTGCGCAAAAACTCCGCGATATGCTGAACATTACGCAGCTCAACTGGAACAGCGCGAAAAGCACGAACCTGCTTTCTTCGGGCCACAGCCTGAAAGAGCCGGTGATGCTGTTTGCGAAAGTGGATCCGGAATTGCTGAAAGTTCAGCTGGAGAAACTGGATCGTATCCGTAGCGAACAGGCCGCCGCCGAACTTCTGCAGGCGCAGCAAGGCAAAGCCGCTGATACAAATCCGCTCGAGCCACAGAAAGAAACTACATCGTTCGATGATTTCGCGAAGATGGATATCCGCATCGGCACGATCATTTCCGCTGAGAAAATGCCAAAGAGCGATAAGCTTCTGAAGCTGCAGATTGATACAGGCATTGATCAACGCACAGTGCTGAGCGGCATCGCGAAATATTACAAACCGGAAGACATCATCGGCCAGCAGGTAACGATCCTCGTAAACCTTGCCCCGCGCAAAATGATGGGCATCGAATCCAACGGAATGATTCTCATGTCGGAAAACGACAAGGGAGAATTGAGTTTTGTGGCACCGACGAAGAACGATCAGAATAATGGGAGCACGGTGAAATAATCACCTTCGTTTATTTACTTGGTTCGGGAAGCTGGATTGTTTAAAACTTAGCCTACATCTTAAGAAAATACGTGATTGGACGCCGCGAAGTCCAATTATATTTGTCATTAGTTGACAAGAATATTAATTCAAGGCGATCATGAAAGTCTTCGGGGACTACGTCAGACAATTACGAAAAGATAAGGATTGGACTTTGACCAAGCTGGCGGCCATGCTGGATATGGACTCTGCCAATCTGAGCAAGATTGAGACTGGGAAAAGAAGTTTTGACGAAAAAAAGCTTCCGGTTTTCTGTAAAATATTTTCCCTTGATCTGGGAAAAATGAAAAAGGAATTGATCAGTGAAAAATTTGCGTACAAAGTCTATTCAGAAAATGTTGACGGAGAGGTTTTCAAACTGGCGGAACAAAAAGTTAAATATCTGAACAGAAATGATAAGCACTAAAACAACACAATACAAGTTGCCGAAGGAGTCTTTGATTCTTGTTCAGGAGCCGCAGATCAGACTTTTTGAGAATGAGTTTGAGATTTCGCGGAAGAAGGAATTTATTGGCATAGACTTCAATCACCGAAGTTATTCCGTTAATGATAAGGTGGAGTCAATTGCAGACAGCAAAATTCAAACGATTGGATTTTTCTCGGGCGGCGGGGGACTTGACATCGGTTCTCAGTTAGCAGGTGCGAAAGTAATTGCAAGCATGGATTTTGATCGGGACAGTGTCGCCACGATGAGAACAAACAATTACTTTGCTCATGCAGAACACTTCCAAAAGGACATCAAAGAAATGTCTGGCAAGGAGTATAAAACGATAATTAAAAGGAATAACCCCGAAAAATTGATTCTTGTTGGGGGACCTCCCTGTCAACCATTTTCGAAAGCAGGGTATTGGGTTACTCATAAGAACAGGCTTGGCAGCGAGGATCCAAGAAATATGATAGGCCAGTACCTGAGAATAATTGAAGAAATCAGGCCAGATGGCTTTTTGTTGGAGAATGTTGAGAGTTTATTACATCCGAAGAACGCAGAGGCGGTTTCCGACTTGAAGGAAGCGATTGATAAGCTGGGTTATCAATTCGTTGTTTACCGGGCGGATGCGTTGAATTTCGGAGTTCCTCAGAAAAGAAAACGAGTGTTTTTTATCGCTTCCAGAAAGAAGATCAAGAGTGAACCAAAACATACTCATGGTGACGAAATTGAAGTTACCTTAAATAGTGAATTGTTGCTGCACGAGCGCGTAATCGATTGGATCGGCAAATATGATAGTGATAAATACTTTGAACCAGAGGAACTTACCGTAGGTAAAACATATGAGGAGGAACTGAAACAAATTCCTCCAGGGCAAAATTATTTTGCGTTAACCGAACGAAGCAACCATCCAAATCCCCGGTTTGAAGCGAATAAAAGATTCTGGAATTTCTTATTGAAGTTACATCCGAATCAACCCTCCTGGACCATTGCTGCTCAACCCGGACCTTGGGTTGGCCCATTTCATTGGAACAACAGGCGCTTGAGAACTCCGGAAAGTTCGGCTATTCAAACTTTTCCAGAGGATTATCGGTTTGCAGGAAACAGGAGGTCAGTCCAAAAACAAATTGGGAATGCGGTGCCGCCCTTGCTCGGTAAGGCAATTGTTAAACATTTGATTGCGAATATATAATGAAACCAAGAATCGTAAGTGTTTTTTCTGGTGTTGGAGGAATTGATTTAGGTTTTGAGAAAGCCGGCTTTGAAACTGTTTTTGCTTCCGACATCTGGGAAAGGGCGTGTGAATCGCTACAGAAAAATCTACCGGGTTCCGAGATTGTTTGTGATGGTATTGAGAATGTTGATTTCAAAAGGATAAAAAAAAAGCACGGTGTTATTGATGGACTTGTAGGTGGCCCACCTTGTCCTCCTTTTTCAAAATCGAGGTTTTACCGGAAAGAGAAAGAGCGTGGCATGAATGATGAAGATGGTTTTATGACTGTGTCGAATTACTTCAGGGCAGTGAAGGAACTTGATCCGGGATTTTTCTTTTTTGAGAACGTAGCTGGATTTGTTTTTAAACCGCACCAGTCTGCGCTGGAATTTATTGAACAGGAAAGTAAAAGATTGGGGTATAAAATTTTTCACAAAGTGATCAATGCTGCTGATTACGGAGTTCCTCAAACAAGACAGCGATTTATTTGCATAGGGGTAAAAAAAGCGATGCCG
>DATHKF010000419.1:0-15679 GCA_035489505.1 Bacteroidia bacterium
CCTGCCACCTGCTTCCCTGCCACCTGACCACCTGCCTACTTCTTTTTACCCTGCCTACTTTTTCCTACTCCTCAACACTTTAAACGGTTTCTCAACGAGCACAACTATTGTCACAAATAATCCAAAAATCAGGTTGCGGAACACGAGATCGGCGGCGTCTGATCCTGTGCTGGTATATTTCCCTGCGAAATAAAGCGCGAGTGCCAGTCCGATGTACCCGAGTATCCGTGCGGTTTGGTACGGAACGGGAAAGTATTTCTGCCCAATGAAGTACGACAAGATCATCATCAGCGTATAGCAGATGAGCGTAGCCCACGCTGATCCCATGTACCCGGCGAAATATCCTGTTGAAGGAATCCAGATGAAGTTGAGCGTTAACGTTACAATAGCGCCGGCCAGCGTAAGCCACATACCGAACTGTGTGCGTGCGGTGAGTTTGTACCAGATGGACAAATTGAAATAAATACCGAGACACATGTTGGCAAAAAGCAGGATGGGTACCACCTCCATTCCGCCACGGTAACTTTCCCCGATCATGTACTGGATCCAGGAAAGGTTCATGGTGGTTCCGAGGAAAATGGCCAGGCAGAAGACTACGAAATACGTCATGACTGTGGAATACATTTCACGCGAATTTTCTTCTTTCTGCCGCGAGAAGAAAAAAGGCTCGGCGGCGTAACGGAATGCCTGCCAGAAAATGGTCATGAGAATGGCAATTTTGTAACACGTGCCGTAAATACCCACCTGCGCTTCACCGATTCCGGGAGGGAGCAAATACTTCAGCAGGATTTTATCGAGTACTTCATTGGTCATTCCCGCGAGGCCGACAACGAGTAACGGAAGCGCATAAACCAGCATGCGGCGGAGCAAATGAGCATCGAAGCCTAACCTGATTTTGAGATATTCCTTCGACAGCAGCAGCAGACATACCGAACTCGCCACGAGATTGGCAATGAACGCATACCCGATTCCTATTTCCGGATTGTACATCGATCCCCAGAAAGACGAAGGATCGAGGTCATGATAGTGTTTGCACAGGCCAACGAAAAAGAGCGTCACAACAATATTCACCAGGATGTAGAGCAGCTTAATGGCTGCGAAACGTTTCGCCTTGTTTTCTTCCCGGAGCTTGGCAAACGGAAGTGCCATGAGTGCATCGGTGGCTACAATGAGAATGGACCAGGTGATGAACTCCGGGTGATCGGGATACCGCATCAGGTTGGCAAGCGTTTGCGAAAGGAAAATGAATGGAATGGTGAGGACCACGGTGCTTACAAGCATGGTGCGCAAAGCGGTGCTGTAAACCATCGGCTTGTTCTCTTCGCTGGAGAGAAAATTGAAAAGTGCGGTCTCCATTCCGAATGTAAAAACCACATTCAGGAAGGCGATGTATGCGTAGAACTCGGTATTCAATCCCAGTTCCTGCGGCTCACCAAAAATGTAGGAGAAAAGTGGGACGAGGGCAAAATTCAGCAGGCGGCCCATGATGGTACTAACACCATACACAGCAGTTTGTCCGGCCAGTTTTCTGATTGCGCTCACAAGGTCAATTAGGTGATTAGTTGATGACCGATTAGTTAATGGGCGCTCTGTTGACGTACCCGGATCATTGATTTATTAACTAATCGGCCATTAACTAATCGGTATATGCTCACGAAAGTCCTACAATTCAAAATAACAGGGCACCTCTCAGCGTTTTTTTATGCACTTAGTGAGGTTAACATCCCAGCGGTTGAATACTTACGGCGAACGGCTTATTGCATCAATGGAACGGCGGATTTACATTTATCACCAATGATCGGCTCACCCGGGTTTCATTGTTCATAGCCGCTGAAAATGAGTTTGGCTTCGTTTTTGTTTTGTTCATCGCAGCTTCTGGCAAACTGGTTAAAAACAGCCAAAAAAGTGGCGCAATGCTGGCCTAACCGGAGTGTAAAAAGTTATATTTGTAAACAATTAACCTAAACCAACGCAAATGAAATCAGTAAAATTAGTGGCCCTTTTTGGAGCTCTTAGCCTTGTGTTCATGGGCTGCCCTTATGAGTCGAAAATTCCTCTTGACACAGCAGAAAAGTCTAAGCCAGACAAAGCCATGACCGGTCGCTACACCGAAAAAGGTGACGACGACAACATCTGGACGTCTACACTCGACGGAAACCAGTACCGTGTTGAAAAGAAAAGCACAGATGGCGAAGATGGCGAACCAACAATTTACATCGGACACCTTTCTGATGTAGGTGGTGTTTCCTTCCTGAACGTTTACGAGCAGGATTATTCTTCTGAGAAGAGCTACATGATCTACCGCGTGAACAAGAAAAGCGATGATCGCTGGAAACTGCAGGCGATGACTGACAACGTAACTGAAGAATTCACAACTTCAGAAGAGTTCAAGACATTCGTTAAGAAGAACATGGAACTTAGCTTCTTCTACAACAAAGACGACGAGAAGACCTTCTACAAAGAAGAAGACTAGTAGTCTGTCTTTTTGAATGAACAAAGAACCGCGAGCCACTCGCGGTTTTTTTGTGCCGGAATTTGTTTCGCGCCGATGGCGCTCGGGTGTTATCGCGAATTGCCAGCCCGGTCGCTTACGCAACCGGCTGGCAATATTTCGCTCCTACGGAGCTGCGCCCAATTCACTCGTGGTTTTTTTGTGCCGGAATTTTGTTTCGCGCCGATGGCGCTCGGGTGTTATTGTGAATTGCTAGCCCGGTCGCTTACGCAACCGGCTAGCAATATTCCGCTCCTACGGAGCTATCTCTCCACAAGCCCCATTGGGTTACGGATGCGAACGGTTAACAGAGCCCCACCAGGTGAAATCGTGCCCGCCAAT
The DNA here is from genome assembly GCA_035489505.1 of Bacteroidia bacterium. Classification (GTDB taxonomy): domain Bacteria; phylum Bacteroidota; class Bacteroidia; order Palsa-965; family Palsa-965. The sequence goes on from DATHKF010000419.1 coordinate 2,834, forward strand.
TAACAGAGCTCCGTAGGAGCGGAATATCCGTAGCCCGATGCGTAAGCATCGGGTTACGGATGCAAGCGGTTATCAGAGCCCCATCGGGGCGAAACACCACCGTTGAGCCAAATAAAAAACGCAGAGGTTATCCCCTGCGTTTTATGTTTATTTCTTTGCGTCACTGCGCCTCTGCGGCCATTTTACTCCCCCTTAAACACCGGCTTTCTCTTCTCAAGAAACGCCGTCGCCCCTTCTTTGAAATCTTCTGTTCCGCAGCAGCGTCCGAATGAATCAACCTCGTAGGTGTATCCATCAACACCGTCTGCGTAATGTGCATCAACACATTTCACAATTTCGGCTACAGCCAGCGGAGCTTTGCTGATAATCCGGTTAAGGATTTCCGTGCACTTTGGAATTAACTCTTCCGGCTTCACGAGATAATTGCAAAGACCAACGCGGTATGCATCCTGTGCATTCACGATATCGCCGGTCATCAGCAATTCGGTTGCACGTCCGCGCCCGATGTGCATCGTTAAACGCTGCGTTCCGCCATAGCCCGGAATCAGGCCAAGACTTACTTCCGGTTGACCGAACTTTGCATTTTCCGAAGCGATGCGCATGTGACAGGCCATAGCCAGCTCACATCCACCACCGAGGGCAAATCCGTTTACGGCTGCAATAACCGGTTTCGGGCATAGCTCAATCTGTTTGAATATTTCCTGTCCGTTTGCAGCGAATTTGCGTCCGCCTTCAGCGGAAAGTCCCGCGAATTCGGAAATATCTGCGCCTGCTACAAACGACTTTGGGCCTGCCCCGGTGAGAATGACTCCCTTGATTTCCGGATTCTCCACAGCGTAATTAAACGCCTCGCGAATCTCTTTAAGCGTTTGCTGGTTCAACGCATTCAGCTTGTCCGGACGGTTAATCGTCACCGTATAAATTCCGCCTTCCAGCGATGTAAGCAGGTTCGTGAAAGTCATGTTCGTTGTCCCGTTTTCAATGAAATTTAGCACCTCTGTTTCCACAACTATTTTTTTCAGTTTGGCCAAAGTTAATCACTGAATCAGCCGCTGATCAGTGGTTTTGGTGTGTTTTTCACCAGTTTCATTAACAATTTGGACGAAAGGAGGGAAAACGGGTACGAAGTACGATTTTGGATGTATGATTTGCCCTTCGATCCTTCGGCAAGCTCAGGACTCAGGGCGCGCCTGCGGCAGCAAAGAATTTTTTTGTTTGCGTTATTAACCCCGGGTTACGATCCTTCGGATCATTACCCGGGGTTAATAACATTCGACCCCTTCAGGGTCGGGAATAAAATCCTTTCACTTCGTTCAAGGGACATACGATCCACCGCGGCGGATCGCCGATGAACAAGCTGATGATTGACTCCGGAGGAGTCACATGTCCCTTGAACGAAGTGAAAGGATAAAAAAAAAGAAATTCCTTGCTGCCGCAGGCGCAACTCCCCGTGTCGTCCAGGAAAACTGTTGATTGAAACTACTTGTCAGACTGAGCCCTTCGGCTTCGCTTTGGACAAGCTCGCTGAAGTCTGACGAGCCCATCAAAATTTCGCCGCGAGCACACACACCCGCTTATACTGCTTCACCGTTCCATCGGCAGTAAACGCTTCGAAGAAGATCACGTACGTGCCTACGCGCGCTTTGCTGCGGTCGTCCATCGTTCCGTCCCACGAAAAAGCACCGCTCTCTGTTCCGAGCAATTCGCTTTTCACGAGTGTGCGCACCAACCGTCCGCGCGAATCGTAAATGGTAATGTTGGCGACAAGACCTGGCGTAGAAAAAAGATAGCTGATCGTCACTACGTCGTTGTAGCTATCGTTGTCGGGAGAGAAAACTTCACTCGTGATCGTCACCGCACCATCGTCTGCAGTACCTGCAGCGTTGAACTGCGAGTTCTTCTGCGTGGGTGTTGCAAATCCTGCATCTTCAGAAGCGGAATGCCAGTTGGTTGCATCCTGCGTGGTGCGATCGAAATCAATACGCTCCAATGAAACACCTTTCGTCTCCTGCAGCATCGGGAAATGCCAGCTGGAAGAATACACGAGCATGTCTACTGTGTTGAATGCGGTATCGGTAAGCAGGATCACATCACCATCCACGTTCATCGAAGGAATGCTCTCCATTTGCAGGCAACGGTTGATGTCGGTTTGCGCCGGATACTGCAACTGCACATCGTAAATGTTTTCACTGATCACGAGGTATTCTCCCGGGAAAAGCAAATAACCTTCGGGTGCAATCACTGCAATTTCCTGGAGTACGTTGGCGAGTGTGTCCTTGGTGCAGATCACCACTTTCGCGAGATCAATTACTTTCTGCGAACGGTTGTAAATCTCTATGAAGTCGGAACCGCCGTCGAGCGGATCAAAAAGTATTTCGTTGATCACGATATCACCCTGGGCAACTGCTTCAGGCAATGCAAACGGAGCGGTTGAACTTCCCAGTGGATTTCCAACGCAATCGCTCACCAGCGATGAAACACTGATGTGATACATTATGCCCGAAGAAATCGGGGAGGCAAGCTTCAGCTGGCACGACATAAAATCCGGACCGTTTGGATATACAGCAAGCGGATTGCCAATGGAATTATCAATCGTGTAACGCGTCACGTCATTCATCGTTGTGCTATCCATCGATTCTGAAAACCAGACGCGGATACTGTCGGCACTGTACACCGATACGCGAACGATCTGCGGAGCCGTTGCATCGCCCGCTACGGTTTCCACACTGTTCGTGTAACCCGGGGTTCCGCCCGAAGAAGAATTAGATGCAATCCAGTTGGTTGAACCGCCACACGGATTTAACGGATCAATCTGCTCGAGCGACCATCCACCTTCTGCTTTCGCAGAACTCCGGTACCAGTCGTCGGTGTAACTCACTGTGTGTATCAACTGGCCATTGGCATCGCGGAGAACAAGGCTTCCGCTGGTGTTGGTGAGCGACTGAAAGCTGGTTACACCAACAACGTTGACACCGGTAAATAACGCAGCGGCCGTAGTCGACGTCAACACAATGAAACTGTCGGCAGGAAGAATACAGAATGGCAACGCGCGTGTTGTTGTGCCTACACTCAGCGTCCAGTCTTCGAGACGGATCGGGTACGCTGTGTTGTTTTTGAGTTCGATGTATTCTTCATTCGGCAATGCCACTGCAGGATCAGGATCTGCCATGATTTCGTTGAGCACCACATCGAATTGCCCGGGAAGATAAAACACGAATGTTCCCTGGTTGGGAGAAACTACGTTTCCTGCGCAATCAGCAAGCGGTGTAAAGAACACAGTGTAGCTCGAAGAACTTGTGAGCGCAATGGATGTTTCGAGCGTTACGCAGGCCAATGTGGCTGTGTCGAACGTCAACGTGGCCGGCGCACCGATGCCGTTTGAAATAAGGTACGAAGAAACATTCGCAAGCAAAGCCGGATCAATGGATTCGCTGAAACAGATTTCAATGTGCATGCTGTCGAGTGCAAACACGGAAACCAGCGAAGGACTTGTTACATCCGGCGAATTGTTGAACACACTGTTTTGTACTCCGGGTGTTCCGCCAGCCGCGTTGTTCGATGCAATCCAGTTGCCGGCTGAAGCGCACAAGCTTCCTGCATCCGGATTGATGAGTTCGAGTGTCCATCCTCCGTCTTCTTTCACCGCATCCTGGTACCAGGCGATATCGTAATTGACGGAATCAATCGGGTTGCTGGAAGGATCAAACAAATCAAGATTATCGCCGGCATTGTTCAGCGATGGGAAAGAAGAGATTCCAACCACGTCGCCGAAAGGAGAGAAGAGCGCCGTGTCGGCATTCGCGCAAACGATCACGTAGCTTCCCGCGGAAAGAATAAAACTTCCGATCGTTCCTGTTGTTGATCCGTCACCGAACTTCCACCCGGTAATATCGAAGTTGGATGCAGAACGATTGTACAACTCAACAAATTCTGCTCCCGGCAATCCAACAACCGGAGAAGGATCGGCCATGATCTCATTGATCACTACATCATGATACACCGGTACGGCCACAGGTACATACTGGAACGGCAGACTGTCCATCGTCATTGCATTCGATGCGTTGTCCTGCACATTCGCCACGTACAACTGGTACGCGAAGGACGAAGTGAAGTTGGTTGGAAAAGTAAGATGCACAACGGCCGTGTTACTTCCATCGCGAAGCGCGGAAGAAGGATTTCCAAATCCGTTACTCACGGCGTAATTGATTTCCGTTTCCGCGCTGGTTTGTTCAACAGGTTCATCGAATGTAACATCAAGCTGTGTGGCTGAAATGACATTCAGGGAAACCAGTTGCGGCGCCGTGAGGTCAACGATCATCGGGCCACAATACACATCATCGAGGAAAAAATCATTGATGTTTGAAACCGTGTACTTGCAGAACAATCCCGCAAAGTTCGATGTGGTGTGTATGTTGTTTGTGATCGTTCCTTCCTGCACCCAATTGGTGTTGCCGGTGGTGTCGGAGAATACAGTCCACAGTCCTGCGGCGGTGCGCGTTACTTTCACACGCACAATGTTATTCGACAATGCAACGCGTCCGGGCAAACCGTCAATGATTTTCGTGTGCGTACTTCCCGATTGTTCCCAGAGATCAACACTGTCGAATGAACCGTTTTCTCCCATGCGGATGTAGTAACCGTTTACGGGACCTTCGAGGTTTGCTACATCGGATGTGAGATAGTAGCGCAGGTTGTTATTGTCCGACGGAGAAAAATTCATGCGGCTCCAGAATTGCCATTCGCAGTTTGTTGCAAACGGATTGGAGAATGAAAGCGAAGAAGTATCTGCAGCGAGCGCATTCAGCTGAAGCTGGAACGAAGCGTTCACAATAAAATCGGCATTGTCCCCGGACCAGGTTGGGTTTGCGGTGAAATCGCCATCGCCGAAATTATCGGTCACCTGCGTGTGAACAATTCCGGAAAAACCGAAAAGCGTCAGCAGGAAAATGAGGGTTCGTTTTGCGGAAAGCATGAAGGATAAAGATACATTATTGCCCGTACCGCGACCGCGGAAAGGGTTAAATTTGGATTAAAACTTTCATGCATTACCCGATTGTTTTCCTTGGATGGATTCAGGGTGTATGAACTTCGGAAATAATCCGTTACAGCATTGCGATGAAGAAAGAAATGCCCGATCATGTTCAGGAGATTCTGAGCAAATACTCCGGTCGCGAAATACGCATTGCACGATGCACTTCGCTGGGCGGAGGAAGTATCAACGCTGCATACCGGTTGCATACCGGCGATCGTGATTTCTTCATCAAGTACAACGACGCCAAAAAATTTCCGGGAATGTTTGATCGCGAAGCGCGTGGCCTGCGGTTGCTCGCTTCAACACGCACCTTGCGTGTGCCGGAATTTATTGCAGCCGGAACATGGGACACGCAGGATTTCCTGATCCTCGAATTCCTCGATCGCGGAAAGATGGGTGCAAAATTTTGGGAAGATTTCGGAATGCAGTTAGCCGCGATGCATGCGCATACACAGGCCGCATTCGGATTGGATCACGACAATTACATTGGATCATTGCCGCAGGTAAATACAATGAAGAGCGATTTTATTTCTTTCTTCATTGAAAAGAGGTTGCAGCCTCAATTCGAAATGGCTGTGCAGGATCAACCTTCGATGCGCGAACTGGTGCCTTACTTCGAACGTTTATTCAAGCGGCTGCCCGAAATAATTCCGGAAGAAAAATCGGCATTGCTGCACGGCGATTTGTGGAGCGGAAATTTCCTGGTGGGCCCGGAAGGAAAGGCGTGCATCATTGATCCCGCGGTGTACTATGGTCACAGGGAATCGGACCTTGCAATGAGCAGACTGTTCGGCGGATTTGACGAGGAATTTTACAGCGCGTACAACACTGCATTTCCGTTGGCGCCGGGATGGGAAGAACGAACGGATGTTTTCAATCTCTACCCGTTGTTGGTGCATGTGAATCTTTTCGGAGGAGGATATATTCAACAGGTTGCAACAGTTATCCGCAGGTTTTCATGATTTGTACAAAAGGGCTTGGCGGTATGTTGAATTTTCAGATATTTGCTCCGTGAAAATGATCAGCAAGAAAAAGCACATGAAGCTTGCCCGCCGCGGAGGGAAACCTGTCCGTTAGGAAAGGCAATCTGTGTTTGTATCGCTGCAAAAATAGAACAGGGCCTTTCCGGATGGAGAGGCTTTCGCTTTTCCCCTCGGCTCCGCTCGGGATGACAAACGTCTTCGAAGATGTTTGTCATCCCGAGCGGAGCCGAGGGGAAACAAAAAAAGAAGAGCAAACAAGTAAATCGTAAATCACAATATGAAAATCGCAGTTGTAGGAGCCACCGGACTTGTAGGCACAAAAATCCTGGAAGTACTTGAGGAAAGAAACTTCCCTGTTACCGAATTGATCCCTGTTGCTTCCGAGCGCTCAGCGGGCAAGGAACTTGAGTTTAAGGGAAAGAAGTGGAAAGTGGTAACAGCACAAACTGCGATTGCGATGAAACCGGATATTGCGTTGTTCTCAGCGGGCGGAAGTACATCGCTGGAATGGGCGCCGAAGTTTGCAGCAGCAGGCGCAACCGTGATCGATAATTCTTCGGCGTGGAGAATGGACCCCACAAAAAAGCTCATCGTTCCGGAAGTAAATGCGGATGCATTAACGAAAGACGATAAGATCATTGCCAACCCGAACTGCTCAACGATTCAGATGGTGGTTGCGTTGAATCCGCTGCATAAAAAATACGGGATCAAACGCATTGTGGTGAGCACGTACCAGTCGGTAACTGGCACCGGAAAAAAAGCAGTTGATCAATTGATGAACGAGCGCGCCGGTGTGAAAGGCGAGATGGCGTATGCATACACGATCGATATGAACGCCATTCCGCAGATCGATGTTTTTCTCGACAACGGTTACACCAAAGAAGAAATGAAAATGGTGAACGAGACGAAAAAAATCATGCGCGATGATTCCATCCGCGTAACGGCAACGACTGTCCGTATTCCAGTTATGGGCGGACACTCAGAATCCGTGAACGTGGAATTCGAAAAAGATTTTGATGCGAAAGAATTAAGAAGCATTCTTGAATCTTCTCCCGGAATTACAGTGATCGACGACATCAAAAATCTTCAATACCCGATGCCGCTGCTGCATGCGCACAACAACGATGCGGTTTTTGTAGGTCGTATCCGTCGCGATGAAACGCAACCGAATACTGTGAACATGTGGATCGTTTCGGATAACCTGCGCAAGGGTGCGGCTACGAATGCGGTGCAGATTGCGGAGTATTTGCTGGAGAATAAGCTGGTGTAACAACCGTTGGATCAGTGGCAGTGGCAGTCGCGCGATGAGCGGGTATGGTCACATGATTTTCAATTGAACACCATATCCGAATCTACTTCGCGCACTGATCGGCGGAATGGATGAGCATTACCTGGTACTCGCTGCTTCTTGCACTGAGAATACTGTTCCGACGATCGACCTCGGCTCCGGCAGAATCTGAATAGAATGTGTAACGGTATCGCGAATCTGAGTTTTTGTAACCCGGCGCGACCCTGAACACGTTACTTATCTCCATCGTTTTGCTTCTGAAATCACTCGAGCGGAGATATGTAAATCTGCATCCATCCACCGGCGCATTACTGTATTCGACAAAAGAGGTAAAAACGGCAAAAGTCATCCAGGTCAGCAGGACAAAACAAATGTTGTTGCGTAGTTGCATGCAGGGTTTCTTTGTGTAACCAATATACGGTTTTTAGGTGAGGCGTGGGATTAATATTGAACCCCTTCGGGGTTCCCGATGTACAACGCAGAACCCCGAAGAGATTCAATATTAATATCCCTGTACGCGAAGCGTAAAGCCCACAACCCTGAAGGGGTTGAATATCTACTCTTGATCTGCTTTTGGATGCCTTACTCTACCGGAGTATTATCACCGGAATTTTCTGACGGTACTTCTTCCGCAGGCTTCACCTCCGCGCTACTTTCCAGCGGACTCGTGTCAACAGCCGGCTCATACACCGGGTACTGTTGCAGGTATTTGAAAAATCCGAATGCGCCGAGTACAGAAACCGCAAACAGGATAAGCCGCATCGTCACTGAAACCGGGTGAACCGTGCTCATCAGTGCAGAGATCGTAAGCAGCAGGAAAAGCGAAATCAGGAACACCACACCGGAGAAGAAAACATTACTCACGAGGACTTTCTTCTCGCTGAGTTTTTCCTGCTTACCGAAAAGACGGCGTTGAAAAACAATCAGCAGGAAAACGCCAACGGAAATCGATGCATCTGCAATGTTGAACACCGGACGGAAGAACTGAAAATCTTCACCTGCACGCGGGAACCAACCGGGATACGATTCATTGAATTCGTCAGGGAGCCACATCGGCCAGTGCCCTTCCCACACGGGGAAATAGAACATGTCTACAACCTGCCCGTGAAGCCATCCGGCATATCCTCCGGCTGCGGGCATAAACTCGGCAATGTTCTGGTCCCAGGCGTCGCTTGTATTGAAGAATTTCCCGTAAAAAATACTGTCGAGGATGTTGCCCATTGCCCCGGCGAAAATGAGCGCTACACACACCAGCAAAAGCGGGCGAACCTGTTTGCGGAACAACTTCCAGAGGTAATAGCCGATGCCGGCAACTGCTGCCAGGCGAAATACGCTCAACAGTAATTTTCCGTAATCGCCGCCCAGCTGAAGACCGAATGCCATGCCCGGATTTTCTACAAAATGGATGTAGAACCATTCTCCGGAAACACGGTACGACTCGCCCAGGTACATGTGTGTTTTGATCCAGATCTTCACAAACTGGTCGAGGAACAAAACACCTAAGATGAGGGCAATGGCTTTTTTCACTGGCGCAAAGATAACCACGGCGGCATGGTGACACTGCGGCGCAACGATATTTTTATCACGTTTTACCCCGAATCTTAACGGGATTTGACAAAAAGCAATCCCTTTGAGGGTTTATGGAGAATCGCGTGATCCTGCGATAAACCCTCAAAGGGATTGCTGCGCTCAATGACGCACGAAAAAACCCGTCTCATCATTGCTGATGAGACGGGTTTAAATAATCTCAGAAGTATTAACGGTTCTGCCCCAGTTTCGCGTCGATGCTCAAAGTAGCATGCGGTACGCTGCGGAGTCGTTCTTTCGGAATGAGCTTGCCGGTAACGCGGCAAATCCCGTACGTTTTATTCTCAATACGGATGAGCGCATTCTTCAGGTTCTGAATGTATTTTTCCTGGCGGGCTGCAAGATGTGCAGTCTCCTCTTTGGAAAGTACATCAGATCCATCTTCAAGTAATTTGAAAGTTGGAGAAGTGTCGTCTGTTCCGTGATCGTCTTTGTGTGAAAGTGTATTCTTCAGCAGCTCATAATCGCGGGTAGCTTCTTCCAGTTTTTTATGGATAAGTACTTTGAATTCTTTGAGTTCTGCATCCGAATAGCGCGTGCGGTTGTCGACAACCACGTTTGCTTTTTTCGCCACATGTGCTACGGGCTTGCTCACTGCAACTTTCACCGGGGTAATTGGTTTTGCAACAGGTTTGCTCACAGCAACAGGTTTTGCGGCAGGCTTAACTTTTGCAACAACCTTTTTCGCCGGAGCTTTCGCTTTAGGAGCAGGCTTTGATTTAACTGGAGCTGCTTTTTTTGCAGCGGGCTTCGATTTCGGCTTTGCAGCGGGCTTAGACTTAACAGCTCCGGATTTTTTTGCCGGAGCTGCTTTTTTCTTAGGAGCTGGTTTGCTGGCCTTACCAGAAGTTTTTTTGTTTGCTTTCTTGGCCATGTAATTGTAGTACTAAAAAATATTAGAAGTGATCGAACTGTCCGCGCTCTTCGCTTTCACCTTCGTCGCTTGCGTCTTCTGTCATCTCTGCGCCATCGTCGTTCAGGTCAATTCCGTCACCACCATCATTCATGATATCATCATCATTGCTTGGGGGTGCAACAACAGGAGGCGCTGGCTTGTGCTCAATTGGCTTCGCTGCTGGTTTCGGTTTTGGAGTTGGTTTCGGTTTTGGAGCCGCTGCCTTAGGCGCTACTGGTTTTGGGGCCGGTTTAGCTTTAGGAGCTGCCGCTTTTTTGGTGGCTTTCTTTGCTGCTGGTTTAGCTGCTTTCTTGGTAGCTTTTTTAGGAGCGACTTTTTTTGCTGCTTTCTTAGCTGCCTTTTTTGGCGCTGCTGCTTTCTTAGTTGCTTTTTTCTTAGCTACTTTTTTTGCAGCTTTCTTGGTTGCCTTTTTACTCGCCTTTTTGGCAGTCTTTTTGGCAGCCTTTTTGTTAGCAGGTTTCGACTTTTTCGAAGCGCCACCTTTTTTCGACTTTTTTGCCATGGGTAGTGAAGGTTTAGTTGTGTTTGGTTATGTAAATTTTAGTTGTGACTTCATCATCTACATCAACCGGCACTGCTTCTGATTCAGAAATTTCGCTTACCAGTTCTAGCGATGTAGCAAGAGTTTCAGAGCAAATATAATCGAAATTATTTCTTACAGCAGTTGCAAGTACTTTATGCTCTTTTATTCTTACATCAATCCTGTCCGTTACTTCAAATCCACTTTCCTTTCTCAGGTTCTGAATGCGGTTCACCAACTCCCTGGCCAGCCCCTCCTCTTTCAGTTCCGGGGTTATTGTAACGTCGAGGGCAACGGTAAGGTTTCCGTCAACAGCCACCATCCATCCCGGTAAATCATCCACAATCACCTCAACCTCAGAACGTTCTATGGTTATCACATCGCCATCAATTTTCAATTCGTGATAGCCTTTTTGTTCCAGCGCGGCAATTTCATCACTGCTCATCGCAGCAAGTGAAGCCGCTGCAGCTTTCATGTGCTTGCCCAGTTTCTTACCCAATGCCTTGAAGTCAGCCTTGATTTTTTTGACAAAGACTCCGGTCTCGGTAACGTATTCGATCTTCCGGATATTGGTCTCGGCCAGTATCAGGTGCTCAACCTGGTGTAACCGTTCGCTGAATGTGGGATCAAGAACCGGAATCATCACGCGTTCAAGCGGTTGGCGGACACGGATATTTACCTTTTTCCTCAATGAAAGCACCAGCGACGATACGCGTTGCGCCAGCTCCATGCGCTCTTCGAGTTCGGTATCAATGGCCGACGGATCAGCCTTCATCAGTATCGACAAATGAATGGACTCGGGCACAGGCAGGATCTCGCGTACACCCGCTGTGAGGTTCTTGAAAAGCCAGTCGGCGAAGAACGGGGCAAACGGACTCATCAGCTGCGCAATCCCGCCCAGGCACTCGTAAAGCGTCTGGTAAGCGGCTTGCTTATCGTCCGACATGCTTCCCTTCCAGAAACGGCGGCGCGCGAGGCGCACATACCAGTTCGAAAGGTGTTCGTCAACGAAATTCTCAATGGCGCGTGCAGCCGGAGTGGGATCGTAATCGTCCAGCTTTTCAGTAACGAGCCTGATGAGGCTGTGCAGTTTCGAAATGATCCACCGGTCGAGTTCCGGCCGGTCTTTGGTGGCGATGTAATTCTTCGGATCAATGGTGAAACCATCGATGTTGGCGTACAAAGCGAAGAAGGAATACGTGTTGTACACGGTCCCGAAGAACTTCCGCTGTACTTCCGTAATGCCTTCCTCATCGAATTTCAGGTTGTCCCATGGAGACGCATTGGTCACCATGTACCAGCGCGTAGCATCCGCACCGTATTTGCTGAGCGTGGCAAAAGGGTCAACGGCATTGCCCTTGCTCTTCGACATTTTCTCGCCCTTCTTGTCGAGGACAAGCCCGTTGGAAATAACGTTTTTGTACGCCACGCTGTCGAACAGCATCACGGCAATGGCATGCAGGGTATAAAACCACCCGCGGGTCTGGTCAACGCCTTCTGCAATGAAATCGGCCGGATAGTAACCGCGGTTATCAATGAGTTCTTTATTCTCGAATGGGTAATGCAGCTGCGCATAGGGCATAGCGCCCGAATCGGACCACACGTCGATGAGGTCCGCCTGGCGGAATAATTTTTTCCCGTTACGCTCCAGAACGATATCGTCGGAATACGGACGGTGCAGATCGAACGTGTTGTAATTTTCTTTTGAGAAATTTCCCGGGGTAAATTTCCCGAGCGGGTTCTCTGTCATGAAACCGGCTTTCATTGCACGTTCGATTTCCGTTTTCAGTTCTTCGGCAGAACCGATGCAGATCTCTTCCGTTTTGTCTTCGCTGGTCCAGATAGGCAGTGGAATTCCCCAATAGCGTGAACGCGAAAGGTTCCAGTCCTGGAGGTTGTTCAGCCACTCACCAAAACGACCGGTGCCGGTACTTTCCGGTTTCCAGTTGATGGTGCGGTTGAGTTCCGCCATGCGCTCCTTCATGGAAGAGGCTTTGATGAACCAGCTGTCGAGCGGGTAATACAATACCGGCTTGTCGGTACGCCAGCAATGCGGGTAATTGTGCTCGTAGGTTTCTTTCTTGAAAAGCTTGCCTTCCTGTTCGAGTTTCAGCACGAGGCGTTCATCGATACTCAGGTATTCATTGGTGCGCGTGACGATTTTCGAAACCAGATCATCCAGGGAATTTCCGGTTTGCGATTTCAGCCGTTCAATTTCACTGGCTTTTTCTTTGTCGGTGAGGTAATCGGCTTTCACGTATTCGCCGGCGAATTCTTTCATCTCCGGCCGGAAACGACCGCGAAGATCAACCAGCGGAACGGCTTTTTCGTTGTCGTCTAAAACGAGCATCGGAGGAACACCAGCAGCTTTTGCTGCACGCATGTCATCCGCACCGAAAGTTGGTGCGATGTGAACGATACCGGTACCGTCTTCCGTGGAAACAAAATCTCCTGCAATGACGCGGAAAGCTTTGTCTGCATTTTCATGCGGAAGCGTATACGGAAGGAGCTGCTCATATG
>DATHKF010000420.1:0-2831 GCA_035489505.1 Bacteroidia bacterium
ATCGTTGAATCACAGATCACGGAGCCGCTGGAGAAATCGATCAACGGTGTAGAAGGTGTTAAGTCGGTTAGTTCTTCTTCGGCGATGGGCATCAGCAACATCACCGTTGAGTTCGATCTCGACATGGACCTGGAGAAGGCCGCGAATGATGTGCGCGACAAAGTTTCGCAAGCGGTAAAAAATCTTCCGCAGGATATTGATGCGCCTCCAACGGTCACTAAGTCGGATGCGAACAGCGATCCGATCATCTTCATGCCGGTGCAGAGCAGCAAGATGAATGACCTGGAGCTGAGCAAATACGTGGAGAACGTGATGCAGGAAAAACTGCAGACCATTCCCGGTGTCAGCGAAGTGCGCATATTCGGCCAGCGTCGTCCCGCCATGCGGTTGTGGATCGATCCACTCAAACTTGCCGCGAGAAACTTAACCATACAAGATGTTTACGCCGCATTGCTTCGCGAAAACGTGGAACTCCCGGGTGGTAAGATCAGCGGTGATCAGACGGAACTTACGATCAAAACATTCGGCAGGTTAACAACGGAGGAAGATTTTGAGAATCTCATCATCACCAGCGATGCGATGGGAACTGTCTTATTCGGTCATATCGGTGAAGCAGTCCTCGGACCGGAAAATCCTGAAACGATTTCGCGCCTGAGTAATGTAACCGCAGTTTCGGTGTCTATTATTCCGCAACCGGGTGCCAACTACATTGCCATTGCCGACGAGTTTTACAAACGCTTTGAAGACATCCAGGCTGCACTTCCTGAAGGAATGACGGTAGACGTTGGCATGGACAAATCCAAGTTTGTACGACGATCCATCGAAGAGGTGCAGGAAACGTTGCTGATTGCAATCGTATTGGTTATCCTGATCATCTACCTGTTCTTCCGCGAATGGAGCATTGCACTTCGTCCGCTGATTGATATTCCGGTTTCACTGATCGGTGCGTTTTTCATCATGTACATGTTCGGGTTCACCATTAACGTACTCACTTTGCTGGCGATTGTACTGGCCACCGGGTTGGTTGTTGACGATGGAATTGTAGTTACTGAAAATATTTACAAACGTATTGAACGCGGTATGCGCCCGATGGAAGCAGCCATGGAAGGTACGCGTGAAATTTTCGCAGCCGTTATCTCCACTTCCCTCACACTCACTGTTGTATTTATTCCCGTTATATTTCTCGAAGGTTTTACAGGACGCCTGTTCCGTGAATTCGGAGTTGTTGTCGCCGGGGCAGTGCTTATCTCGGCGCTCGTTTCATTGACGTTAACACCGGTACTCAATGTTAAGCTAAGCCCGAAAGTGCAACGTCATTCGCGTTTCTACAGCTGGTCCGAACCTTTCTTCCGCAGAATGGAAAACGGTTACCGGAATACGCTGGAGAAATTCATGCGCCGGCGAGGGTTGGCGTTTGTGGGTCTGGGTGCCTGCCTGGGTTTGATTATGTGGATGTGGTTCCTGTTGCCTTCAGAGCTCGCGCCAATGGAAGACCGAAGCGCAGTACGCGTACCTATTACCGCACCGGAAGGAACGTCGTTCGACCGGATGGATGAGATCGTGTACAACGTTTCAGAAGTAATCATCGACAGCGTTCCTGAAGCGAGCATGATCTTCAGTAATACATCGCCACCGTGGGGTGGATTGAATGCCGTGAATTCCGGAAACATTACGATACGCTTAAGTGATCCGGAAGATCGTGAGGCCACACAAGCAGAAATTGCCGACCGGCTTACCCGGATCACCAAAAAATTTCCTGAAGCAAAAATGTTTACTGCGCAGGAACAAACGATCAGTACATCGCTTGGAGGAGGATCGCAGATGCCGGTGCAGATGGTTATCCAGAATCTTGATTTTGAAAAACTGAGGGCCGCAATTCCGGTGTTCCTTGAAGCAGCGCAAAAAGATTCCACATTTTCCAATACCGATGTGAATCTTAAGTTCAACAAACCCGAACTGGAAGTTACTATCGACAGGTTGAAAGCTGCGTCGCTGGGTATCACGGTCGCTGACATCTCCAGTACGATGCAGTTGCTTTACAGTGGAAGAAGATTTGGTTATTACCAGGAACTCGGAAGACAATACCAGGTGATCGGGCAAGTAGATCGTGCAAGCCGTAACGAACCATCGGATCTCAATTTATTGTATGTACGCAGCCGTACCGGTGAAATGGTTCCGTTGAGTGCCGTAGTTCATGTTACGGAAACCAGCAACCCTCCTACCCTGTTCCATTATAACCGCTATAAATCAGCAACCATTTCTGCTTCACTGGCGGAAGGAAAAACATTGGGCGACGGACTTGCAGCCATGGAACGCATCAGCGCGGAAGTGCTTGATGATTCATTTCAGACCGCGTACTCGGGAGCATCGCTCGATTTCAAAGAAAGCTCTTCGAATACCTCATTTGCATTTATACTGGCGCTGGTCCTGGTCTACATGATCCTCGCGATCCAGTTCGATAGTTTCCGCGATCCGTTTGTTATCATCTTAACTGTCCCACTGGCTTTGGCAGGAGCTTTTCTCACGTTGTGGATATTCGATCAGACGTGGAACATTTTCAGCCAGATCGGGGTGATCATGCTGATCGGTCTCGTTACGAAAAACGGAATCCTGATTGTGGAATTTGCCAATAAACTGCGCGAGGCGGGAAGTACAAAGAGTGTCGCCATTATAGATGCCGCTTCTGCACGGATGCGCCCAATCCTGATGACTACGCTTGCCACAGTTCTCGGTGCGCTTCCGATTGCCATGGCGTTGGGCGCAGGATCACAGAGCCGGATGCCACTTGGAATTGTCATCGTGGGCGGATTGCTGTTCTCGCTTCTTCTTAC
>DATHKF010000421.1:0-4358 GCA_035489505.1 Bacteroidia bacterium
TTTCTACCGTGGTGAGTTTCGGAAAAAAAGACAACCCGGTTGTTGCAGAGCCAATGACGTACAACCAACCGTTCACTACGTATCCGCCTTACCAGCAACAACCGCAAACACCGTACACTGCGCCAACCCAGAATCCGTATACGCAGCCGTTTAACAATCCGTACACGCAACAACCACCGCAGAATAATCCGTATCAGAATCCACCGGTAAATAATCCGTACCAGGCTCCACCTCCAGCGAATCCATACCAGCATGGCCCTTCGGGCAATCCGCCGGTGAACAATCCGTATCAGAATCCAAGTCAGCCGAAGAATCCATACCAGAATCCGACGCCGCCACCTCCTCCTGCTCCACCTAAAAATCCATACGAGAACCCGTATCAAAATCCGAATTCACCACCGCCGCCACCTACACCGCCACCCGTACCTCCGAAAGAATAATGATTCAATCATTTGAATTTCAAAACTGCCAATAGACACTCGTTTACGTCGCGCAATTTTTGAATCCTTGAATATTTGAATCTTGAATTTTACGCCATGAAATTACACACGATTGATACAGGCTTTTTCAAACTCGACGGCGGCGCGATGCATGGAGTTGTACCGAAAAGTCTGTGGAGCAAGAAAAATCCGGCGGATGAAAACAACATGTGTTCGTGGGCGATGCGTTGTTTGCTCGTGGAAGACGGAGACCGTTTGATCCTTATCGACAACGGGCTGGGTACTAAACAGGATGCAAAATTCTTCAGTTATTATTTTCTGCACGGCGATGCGACGCTGGAAAAATCGCTGAAGGCAAAAGGATTTGATTTCTCCGACATCACCGATGTTTTTCTCACGCACCTGCATTTTGATCATTGCGGCGGAAGCATCAGCAAAAAAGACGATAAGCTGTACACCACTTTTCCGAAAGCAACATACTGGAGCAACGAAGAACATTGGGAATGGGCCACCAAACCCAATGCGCGGGAAAAAGCGAGTTTCCTCAAGGAAAATATTCTTCCTATCCAGGAAAGCGGACAGCTGAAGTTCTTCAAGAAAGATGAGGAACTCATTCCCGGTTTCACGGCGTGGTTTACGTATGGACATACCGGCGCTATGATGTTGCCGCATATTCAGTACAAAGGAAAAACACTGGTGTACACGGCCGACCTTTTGCCATCAGCGGCGCACGTGACCCTTCCGTGGATCATGGCGTACGATACGCAACCGTTGAAAACACTCAGCGAAAAAGAAGAATTTCTTTCGAAGGCTGCGGCGAATGAATACGTGTTGTTCTTTGAACACGATTACAAAAACGAGTGTGGCATCATTGAACAAACTGATAATAATTTCCGGGTGAAAGAAACATTTTCGCTGGAGCAAGCTTTTGAAAGATGAAAAAGAAAATCGCAGTACTCGTAACCGTTTGTTTTTCGTTCCTGGCGTATGCCGGCGGCGACATCCATTTCTCTGAAGGAAAATGGGATGCCATTAAAGCGCAAGCGAAAAAAGAAAACAAGTTTATTTTTCTCGACAGCTACACCGACTGGTGTTACTGGTGCAAAGTGATGGACAAAGAAACATTCACCGATACGTCTGTTTCCAATTTCATCAATAAGAATTTCATTTCCGTTAAACGCGAAATGGAAAAAGACGAAGAAGGCATTGCGATGAGCATGAAATACCATGTGAATGGTTTTCCGACATACCTGATTTTTTCTCCCGAAGGAGTTCTTGTGTACAAGATCATTGGTTACCGCCCGGCTGCGGATTTCCTGGGAGAACTGAACAAATCGACTGCAACAACAACGGGCCTTTATCCCGGAATGAGCACCCAGCTTGATCCCGGCTTTCCCCAGTTTTACAAAGAATCGTTTGGCACCAGCAAAAAGAGAAAATATCCTGCGCTAAAAACGGTTACCGATTTTCTCGACACGCAGAAAGACCTTTTCTCCGAAGTCAGCTGGAGCGTGATGTGGAGATTTGAACTCAATGAAAAATACGAAACCTGGGTTTTAGACAACAAAGAAAAACTGGCTTCACTCTACGGCAAAGAGGAAGTGGACAATAAAATCGCCGGGATCATTTCCATTCGCGTGGACCGTGCCGGTGAAACCAAAAACCAGGAAGCATTTGATGCCGCATTGGTGATGACTGAAAAATACTTACCGGAACAGTACGAAGATCTTTCAGTTTCGTTTTCACTTGATTTTTATCTCAAGACCGGCAACTGGAAAATGTATTCTGCAACCGTGCAGAAACACATCAGCAAAAGCGGTTATGCAAACCCGGGATTCATCAACAGCGTTTCGTGGACGATCTACGAGCAATGCCCTGATGCCGGTGTCTTGAAAGAATCGATATCCTGGATGGATTCGGTGTGCGCGAAATTTCCGGAGTACGCGTATCTCGATACGTATGCTGCGTTGCTGTACAAAGACGGGCAGTATAAAAAAGCAGAAGAGTTTGCATTGAAAGCCATCGATGCCGGTAAAGCGATAGAAGAAGATGTGAGTGCAACCGAAGCCTTGCTTGCAAACATCCGTCTCAAAATAAAATAAGCGACGCCATCCCATGGACGAACTCGCCCGAGAGAAACTTGTATTCCTGATTTCGACCCCGCTGTACGCGTTCTTCATTTTCGGTGAAGTACTGTTCAGTTATTTTCACAACCGGCATTACTACACCACGCGCGGCACATTGATGAACGTGTGGCTTTCCGTCCTGAACTTTGGTCTTGATTTTTTACTTCGCGGATTCGTTCTCCTTTTCCTGGGATTCTTTTTCACGTTTCAGTTCACAGCCATTGAAACTCCATGGATCTACTGGGTCGTGCTTTTGTTCACCGAAGATTTCATGTTCTACTGGCTGCACCGCGTCGATCATTACTGCCGTTTATTCTGGGCCGTGCATGTTACGCATCATTCTTCAGAAGAATTCAATCTCACGGTCGGATTTCGCTCTTCGGTTTTTCAACCGCTGTACCGCTTCATGTGGTTTATTCCGCTGCCGCTTCTCGGGTTCAGACCGGAAGACATCATGCTCATGTATGCCATCACGCAGATTTACGGCATTCTCATTCACACCCAGTCTGTCAAAAAACTCGGACCGCTCGAATGGTTTCTTTCAACACCATCGCATCATCGTGTGCATCATGCATCGAATGTGCGCTACCTGGACAAAAACCTGGGCATGGTATTCATCTTCTGGGACAGAATGTTCGGCACGTTTGAAGCGGAAGACGATGCGGAGCCGATCAAATATGGTTTGACCAAAAATCTGGAGAAACCGTATCACCCGGTGAAAACCATATTCCATGAATGGCTGCAGATCGTTCGCGACATGATGAAACCCGTGGGTCTCAAAGCGAAATTCATGTATGTTTTTGGTCCGCCGGGATGGAGCCATGATGGCCGTACCAAAACCGCACGGCAACTTCGCGATGAACTCAGGAAGCAAGAAGCTGTAAAAAAGTAAAATCGTTTTTTAAGAATGTGATTTTACAATTGGAAATTTATTTTCCGGGACACCAAATTGTGTTTGATGCGCCTCCGGCGCGGAGCCACAGATGCGCAGATTACGCAGATAAAAAAATTAATTTTTAATAATTTAAAACAATCATAAAAATCTGCGCAATCTGCGCATCTGTGGCAGGAGGCCGAAGGCCTTAAACCTGCGGTGCTTTAATTTGGTCATTCCCCGAATTTCCGTAACTTTTACCCATGCGATCCCTAACCGTATTTCTCCTCCTTCTGCTCCCATTCCTGGCCACTGCCCAGAACAAAAAACAGAAACAGCAATACAACGCGTACATCGTCAGCGCCGATTCTGCATACAATCTGAAGAACTACACGTTCGCCAAAGAAAAATACAAACTCGCTTCTGCCATCAAGCCGAAAGAGCAATACCCTTCGGGCCGGATCACCGAATGCGATAAGCTTATCATCACGCAAGGCGTGGAATACAAAAAATTTATTCTGCTGGGAGATTCCTGTTTTGAAAAGAAAGACTGGGTGTCGGCGAAAACGTATTACCTGCGTGCGAATGCGGTGAAACCACAGGAGCAATACGCGTCAGACCAGGCGAAGAACTGCAATTACCAGATTGTTGCGAAGAATGCGATGGAAGAACGTTACTCAGAATCCATCCGCACCGGCGATTCGTGTTTTGCCGCACGGAGCTGGTCTTGTGCAAAAGCAAATTACGAAGCAGCATCACGCACCAAACCCGAGCAACAATATCCCAAAGATAAAATTGCAGCCTGCGATGCGAAGATTGGCAAGGCCGTTGACAAAGAGCGTTACGATATTACCATTTCCGATGCCGACCGGCAATACGATGCAGGAAATTACATTGCTGCGAAACGGCTTTACAACG
>DATHKF010000422.1:0-2524 GCA_035489505.1 Bacteroidia bacterium
CCGTTGGGAGGTCAATGTTTTTGGGATTATCGTTGAACATGAAGTAGAGCGTATTGTCGGAAACGGCGAAGGCGAATGAGAGATAATAACCGCCATCGTTCCGGCTCATCTGCAGCTTCGGAATTTTTTGCGCCCAGTCGATCTTGCCTTCCGGACTTACATTGACCACGATAATGTCGTTGTAATAGTAGTAGTACGTACACGTTTGCGCACCTGTTTTCGGATCGGTGGAGCACACCACGTATTCGTAATACTGTTCGGCCACGAGAATAGCGCCACCATCCTGACGCTGCACGAGATAACGCAGGTTGTAATCGTAGAGCTCAGCATTCTTTGCAGCACGTCGCGAACTCATGAACTGCGTGAGAAACTCCGTGGAAAAATCCATCGTGCCTTCGTGTTCAATTTTCTTCGTCAGCTTGTCGATCTTCATGTAGAACGTGCCGATGATCGCATTCGAACTTTTGTTGGAATAAAATCCGCTGCAGATAATATCGCCGCTATCGGTTACATCGAGGATAATATCGCTGATGAATTTCGGATCGAGCTTGATTTCATATTCCGAAAGTTCTTCGGTCTGCGCATCAAACAAAAGTGCGCTGTGATAATACGTCGGAGTGCTTCTTCGTTCTTTGCGTGTCATCACCGCGCGGTCTTTGGAGATCGTGGCGAGCATGTACACATCACCGCTGTCGTTGATGATGTAATTGTCGAGCGAGAAAAATTTGTCTTTGTACGGAGGCAGGATTTCATTTTTCCAGAGCACGTTGAGTTTTTCATCCATGAGCTGGAGCGTGAATTTCTCGTCGGCGTATTGTTCATACGGTGGATTGGAAATCACGAGCACTTTGGAAGAATCCGTCGAAAGCTGGAAGAGAAAGCGTCCCGGATTGGATCGTTTGTCGGCAGAAATGCGTGCGATCTCCGTCCACGAACGTGTTACAGTGGCCTGCTCATCGAGAATTTCCGCGTAGGCAAAATTGATGTCCTTTTCGCGGTCGTAATACGTGGCAAAGGCGAGAATATTTCCATGGATGAAAAACTGGACAACCGGGTTCAGGGAAACACCGTCGAACCGTTTGTGCGAAATCCGTTTGGTGTAGTCGAGGCCCATATCACCCTGTTTGTACCGCTCAATAATGGGATCGGAGCTGCCAAAAAGCGAATAATCGGTGCGAAGCGCATACAGGTAGGAGTCATCGGCGCCAATCATGCCGGTCATCATCGTTTTTCGCTCCTGTTTTTGAGGTATTCCCCAGGTGATTTCCAGTTGCGCGGAAACAACGGCCGGATACAAGAGTAAAATGAAGAGGACGCGGAACATAGGCATGCGTTTTGTAACTTTAACAAAGCTACTCAATAGCGAACAATGTTGCCTCGCATCCTCATACTGCTTTTATGCTTCATCGGCGTTACGTTGAAAGGCCAGACCGTGGATGCTCCTGCGGATACTACAAAGCCACAGAAGAAAACGATCAAGGTAAACGTCATTGATCCCAAAGGAAAAAAGCGGCTGGCGTATAACGGGCAACCTATCCTGATCGACAGTGTTCAGAAGGCGGTTAAGATTGATCCCACCGTTCTTGCACGCGGTGAATTCAGTGTGTTTTACGAATGGAGACTTGCACAACATTTCAGCGTGGAAGGCGGAGTGGGAATCACGTTCATTGATTTCGCCTACGAGATCTTTGAAAACAACGGACGGTTTATCATGGATGGGCCCGAGAACGGCAACGTGCAGTTTCATACCGGGTTTGCATTTCGTGCACAGGCACGGTATTATCCTTCGCGGTACGAAACGGCTATTTCAGGTTTTTACATGGCGCCGGCTTTTACATACCGCAGCTGGAACATGGAATATTTTGTGAGCAACGGACTCATCAGTGTCCCGTACGATGTAAAGCGGGAGTGGAAAGAAATCCGCCTGCAGATTGGTGAGCAGGATCCTGATCCGTATTCCGTGGTGTTCACCGAATGGTATTTGAATTTCGGTGTACAGTTTCGCGACGACGATAGTGTTTACGGGCAAGGCGTAACTGCGGAGTTGCAGCATAAGACGGAGATGCGGTGGGTTTTCGGAGCCGGCGTTCGGATCGGTTTTGTGCTCTAGGCTGTAAGGCTTAATGACCGCAAAGGCGCGGAGGCGCAAAGAAAAACGCAAAGATCTTCATTGTAGAATACAGGGCGCTGAGAATCGCTGTGCGATTCGTAAAATAACAAGGGCGAATTATTGTTGATTGAGTGGAATTCTCTGCGCTTTTCTTTGCGTCATGGCGTCTCTGCGGCCATCCTAACTACTTGTTCGTAACCGCGCTGTTTTTATTCGCCAACTGCCCGCACGCCGCATCAATATCTTTCCCCCGGCTTCTCCGCACATTCACAATCACGCCACCTTCTTCGAGGACGTATTTGAACACGTGCAAACGATCTGGAAGTGTCTGTTCGAATTCTCCGCCGTCGATCGGGTTGTATTCAATGATATTCACTTTCGCGGTAACGCGTTTGCAGAAAGCGAGGAGTTCTT
>DATHKF010000423.1:0-3682 GCA_035489505.1 Bacteroidia bacterium
CGCGTTTCGAGGCTTGGCACCTGGAGGTCAGCGGAAAGTCCCCATTTGAAACGGGAGAGCAAACGCTGCTCCATGCCCTGCATTTCCACCGGTGGTTTATCAGCAGTCAGTACAAGCTGCTTGCCGGTCTGGTGGAGGTGATTGAAAATATGGAAGAATACATCCTGCGTTTTGTCTTTACCGGCGAAGAACTGTACATCATCAATAATGAGTACGTCGATCATCTGGTAGAAGTGGATGAAATCGTTCTGGTTGTTGTTCTTTACCGCGTCAATGAACTGGTGTGTGAATTTCTCTGAAGAAACATACAGCACCGTTTTTGCCGGGTGAAGATTTTTGATCTGCAAACCAATGGCGTGCGCGAGGTGTGTTTTTCCAAGACCAACTCCACCGTAAATAAGCAATGGGTTAAATGCAGTGCCACCCGGTTTCTGGGAAACAGCGAAACCCGCTGAGCGTGCAAGGCGGTTGCAATCGCCTTCTACGAAATTCTCGAACGAGTAATTGGCGTTCAGTTGAGATTCCACGTTCACCTTCTTGAGACCAGGAATGATGAACGGGTTACGGATCGTATTCTTGTTGAGATCAATCGGCATCGTTACAGAAGGGTTCTTAACGTCCTTGCGGTTCGATGTCGGAATCTTCACGGTATACGGTTTCGCGCTGCTGTACGAGTTTTCCATAATGATGGAATACTCCAGCTTACCTTCCGTTCCGAGTTCTTTGCGGATTGTCTTCTTGAGAAGCGTGATGTAATGTTCTTCCAGCCATTCGTAAAAGAACTGGCTAGGTACCTGGATCGTTAAAATATTACCGTTCAGCTTGAGTGGCTTGATGGGTTCAAACCATGTTTTGTAACTCTGTGCGCTGACATTATCTCTGATAATATTTAAACAACTGTCCCAGATTCTATCGTGTGTTTTCTCCATTCTAATTCTCTCCAGCGTATAGGGTTCTAATATCGTGTGTGTGTGTTCTTGTATTCGGTTCCCAAAATTATTATTTCAAAACTACCCGCCAATTTTTTTCAACAAAAAAAAAGAAGAAAAAATTTGCAGATGGTTTGCATATGTGCTTGCTACCACAGTTAAGGGTTTTAGAGGGTGTTTTGGGCGTTGTGTTTTTCAATTCCGGATTTTCCAAATTTATTATCCTATATTTTTAGAAATGTAATTGGTCTGTAATATTTACAGTTGAACTCGTCACCGTTTTTACCTTCGAATTTCTGTCGGTGAGAATTTCAATTTTACCGAGACGGATTCCTGCCCAGCCTACCTGCGCAACGGCAACATCTTCACTCTCGCGGTTCTTTACAATCGTTGCTTTGTCGAGAAACGTGTGCGTGTGTCCGCCAATGATCACATCAATTCCTCGCGATTTTTTTGCCAGTTCCATGTCGCTCACTTTATCGTTCTCGTATTTAAATCCAAGATGAGAAAGGCAAACAACCACGTCACACTTCTGGTTGTCGCGGAGTTCTTTCACCATCTCCGCCGCTTTTATAATGGGGTCGAGATAAACGGTTTTTCCATAAAGGCGGCTGTCGACAAGTCCGGCCATTTCTATACCCAAACCAAACACTCCGATTTTCACGCCCTCCTTCTCAAATATTTTGTACGGAATGGTTTTTCCTTCCATCGGTGTACCCGTGAAATCGTAGTTGGCGCAGAGCAACGGAAAGGTGGCGTGGTTCAATTGCTTGGCGAGGTTGTCCAATCCGCCATCGAAATCGTGGTTGCCGATTGCAGACGCATCGTAGCCCATAGACGACATCAGCTTCATTTCCACTTCACCTCCGTACATGTTGAAATAGGGAGTGCCCTGAAAAATATCACCGGCATCGAGCAGGATCACATTCGGTTCTTTCGCCCGTATGCTGCGTATCAGCGCTGCACGGCGCTCTACACCTCCAAGACCTGCATACTTGGGGTCGTTGGTGGGAAAGGGCTCTAAATGGCTGTGTACGTCGTTCGTGTGAAGGATCACAATTTTTACTTTGCCGGCTTTCTTCGCAGTGTTCGCGGTGAACGAACTGCTGAGAAACCCAAGCCCGAGCAAGGCGCCTGCACCGGTGAGCGTCTGAAGGAATTCGCGTCTACTTTGTTTCATAGTAGATCCTCCCGTCCAGTTTTGGTGTGATCACAATTCCCTGTTTTTTGTTTGCGAGACAATCATCAAGGATCGCATCGCGGATTTTGTAACCGGTCGTTTCCAGCTTCAATGGATTCTGAAGGAAACTCATCTTGTCGCCGCCACTCGCCAGGTAATCCGAGGTAATTACTTTATACGTTTTGGTTGAATCGAAAGGAACGCCCAGGATGGTTACTGCTCCCGGAGTTTTATCCGGCTTGAGTCCCATTTTCATTCCTGCAACAGGAACGCCACCGGAGGCGCCCACGTACTTCAGCAGGCTCCACATCTTTGCACCGGTGATGGTGACTACCACAATTTCATTATCGAAAGGCATGAGCTCGAAAATATTTCCGCGAGTAATAATTCCTTTCGGGAGTGAAGAGCGCAATCCGCCGTTGTTGAGGATGCAAACCTGTGCAGGTAAATTATCTGCCGGATGATAAACGAGGTTTCCGCGTTCAAGACAAATGTCTGCAACGAAATTTCCAAGCAAAGTTTCGGCCCGGTCCTTTTCCTTAGGCATGGCTTCGGAAGTTTCTCCGACCACTTCGTTCATGATACTGTCGAGGCCCAGCTTGTACGGAGCAAGAAGAGCGTGCGTAGCAGAATCTTCCTGTGTGACCGTGCTGTTTAATTCGGCATAACCCGGTGTAACAGAAACCACGTGCATCTTGTGATGGCACGCAACTACCGCAGCAGTAAAAAAGAGAATGACCGGAAGAAAGCGTTTCATGGGTGGGGAAAACGGGAGAACAAGTTTACCAAAAATCAGTGGTATAAAGGAACCGTTTATCGAATTATAACATCCGTTGGTACCCTCCGGTACAACAGTATTCACGATTGTTTAACTTCGGCTCAAAATCAATCTATGTTCATTGCAGAAACTTCGATGCGTGTACGTTACGGCGAAACAGACCGGATGGGTTATGCCTATTATGGAAATTACGCCGAGTATTATGAAGTTGGCCGCGTGGAAGCGCTGAGAAAACTCGGTTGGAATTATAAAGAAATGGAAGACAGCGGCATCCTGCTTCCCGTTTACACCTTCAGTATCAAGTACCTCAAACCTTCGTATTACGATGACCTGCTCGTTGTAAAAACGATGATCCGCGAATTACCGAAAGTACGTATCCGTTTCGATTACGAGATGTACAATGAGAAAGGGGAGAAGCTGAATGAAGGGGAAACCACGTTGGTTTTTGTTGATGCAAAAAGCAAAAGACCCTGTGGTGCGCCGGCTGCTTTTGTTGAAGCGCTGAAACCATATTTTTAATTCAAGGATTCAAAATTCAAGGATTCAAAAATTGGTAGCGCGTGACGGCATGTGCGAATGCATTGAATCCTGAATTTTTGAATCTTTAAATATTTATTCCGTTCGCAACCACTTCATGGAAGTCCCCGTAATTTTCTGCAACGCCTCCGCAACAACATCTGCTTCTGATTTTCGCACGCTGAATTCGAGTTTGCAGTCCAGTTGAAAATCCTGGTTCCATTGGGAAAGATCATGGTCTTTCATGATTTTCATCACGCCATTCATCGCGTCGTACGG
>DATHKF010000424.1:0-12317 GCA_035489505.1 Bacteroidia bacterium
CACTCTTCAGCAAAGTGCAGCGGTGATCAGGCGCGCACCCGGCGATCCACCCACAGTGTCTCTCAAAACGGAAGGAGAGATTACTGGCATCACTATTAAAAGCGCTGCCGGAAAAGTGCTGTTCACGAAGAAATATGCGAACTCAGCAGAAGTCAAAGGAGATCTTGTCCTGAACAAGAAAACCACGGGCGATGTTACGCTTACCGTCACCACGACCACAAATAGTTACATAGAAACGGTGACACTGGATGACGTGGACAAGATCATCGCCGATTTCTCCGCAACATCTGAAGCGTCACCGAAACAAAAATGGGAAGCGGCCAATAAAGCGGCCTATGAATCGATCAAAAACGGTGATGACGCCGTGCTTACCCCGATCATTGATGAGAATAAAAAATACCAAACGGATAACGGTCTTACAAGCGCAGAAATTTCTGCAATCGCTTCGCTTTTCGGGTTGAAGAAAAAAACGGCCATCGACAAGGAATTTGTACTGAAACTGAACGAATGGCAATTCCAGCACCAGCTCGCACCTACCGGCAAGCTGAGCGATATCATTACCAACGAAGCAGTACGAAAAGCGGTATTCGACACTTGTTTCCTTACGTCTACGGAATCGAGCCTGAAAGAAACAATGGCTTTTGGCAATAAAAAAATTGCCGACATGATCCAGGCGCAAACTACGACCACGCAGGAGATCATGCTGATCAAGTCGTATATCGGGAACGTAGTTTTCAACGAAGCAGACGCATTCGATATGCGCGAAACAGTGCTGCTCGCCAAATGGCAATACGACAATGGCCTGTTTCCTTCCGGGTATCTCGATGATGTTTCGTTCGCCCTGTTGCGAACGAAAGTTTCGGGTGCGGCTAAGGCTATGTCCGACAAAGGAATGAGCGGCATCAGTGATTTCGAGAACTACAACCTGCTCGCGGTGAAAGATGAAGTTGCTTTTGTCGACGAAATGCTGACGCGCGAGCTTAAGTCAAATTCGGATTATGCGTACTGGATCCTGGATGCTTCACGTATCGGCTTCCTCGTTCTTACCGCAGGAGGAAGACCCAAGCAGGACCTTACTCAGATCGCGCTGCAAATGGATTTTAAAACGTTCGACATAACCGGAAGGAATCCACATGTTTTCAAAGAAGACTGGTCGACTACGGGAGAAATCCTCAATGGCATGATGTTATTGCAGGGCGTACTGAAATATAACATCGAACAATGGAAACAGGATCCGGTGAATAACAAGAAACAATCTGTTACCATTAACAGCCTCGCTACGTGGCGCTCGGGTCAGAACGGGGAAGATTCCATTTCCAAACGAAGCGGTCGTCATGGTACGTTTCATGCAATCGACTTTGGGCTGCATACCGTAGCCGGTCTGAAGCCGTTGCTTGCTAGTTTACCTCCCGGAACATATTCGCTCGGTATCCCGTGGCAGTCGGGATATTTTATCGACTACGAAGGAAACCGTCATAAGGTACAAGATGATACCATCGCAAATTTCGAAACACACAGCAGTCCATATATCACCGCGTGCAATACAGCCAAATCGAATTCCGACACAATCGATGCTGTTTTATTAAAGCTGGCCAATCTCGATACGCTTACTGTAACTCCGGCAATCAGCAGTACTGTTTTCGGCGTTGCTAATGCAGCACGGTATAAGGCCGCGATCGATAAGCTGGTGGCCATACCTGCAAACAGCTTTGCAAGAGCCGGTCAAAAAGTAGTGGTCGAAGGCATCAAGGGCGAAATGCGTACGCTGAAAACAACGAACGATACCAATCTCTCCACGAAGAAAACGACACTTGAAAACATGTTCATCTTCGTACAGGGAAGCACTTCCGTATTCACTCCCTTACTGGGCACATGGAATGCAACAGACAAAAAATACGATGTTACTTACCCGACAAAATCATTCAGCATGGCAACAGGGGCAGATTATCTGACCACGGAAGTGTTCGACGAACTCAAAGGATTCAACGTAGCACCTCATAAAATTCGTCTTATGTTCCCGGATAATGCCGGGCATCTGCACGTAGATGCCGAATCCATTACGGCCCAATGAAAAACGCAAGCATTGTTTTTGTACTGTGCATATTGCTTTTTGCCCAACTGACTGGTTGCAAAACAAAAAAAGTTACTGAAGATTGGCCCGATGATTATGCGGGTATTTACGGCGAGCAACCGTGGAGCATACAAAAGCAAGTTGGAGAAGATACGTTCCTGATCGAAGACATTACACGGCAATATTACCTGAAGAAAATCGCACACACCGATTCGATAAATAACGGAACGATCGACAAGTGGCCCGCACAGATTTTCAGCTCTTCCTTTTTTGAAAAAAAGGACTCATGCATTGTAGTTTATATCGATGATGGCGGCCATAAACGTTACTGCGATTCAATGGCAGGAAAGCAATTCATCCATTACCATTTCATGGGACTTATCGACCAGGCCAATTGTTTTGCAATCCGGAGTGAAACCGAAGTGAGCTCGGAAATAATTTTTGTATCGAAGCGTTCAGGACTTGAAAACCGGCTGGGACAGTTCCCTGCTTTTTCACCGGCAAGAAAAAGGTACATCGTTTGCCGCTACGATCTGGTATCATATAGTATCGATAATGGTTTCGAAATCGGTACAGTAAAGGACGGCCTGCTCAATTACGAAATGGAAGTGAATGGCGACAACGAAGGCGCATGGGGAGCCGATAAACCGGTATGGGTATCGGAGAACGAGATTGTTTTCTTAAGGAAAACAATGAACGCGATTACCAGGGAAGAAGAAATCCATTATTGCAGGATAGTGATACGATAAAACAGTAAAAGTGCGGGTGCTTGTGCGATTGCATCCTTGTTAACGGTTCCTTGCTCCGGGCCGTATCCCACGTCCACAGGAATGTGGAAATTGATCCTGTGAAAAAAAACATTTTTTGGAAGGCTTATCTTCCTGTTAATGAGTATTTAGCAACTCGGTCCAGGGAACTTTCCCATGATATTTGTGCTTCAAATTGTCCATGGAAATCTAAATACTCTTGCTGAACTTTAATGGCAAGGAAAAACCATGGATCATAACTTTCAAAAAAATAATCCAATAGGCATTCATCGTCAGCATGACGATTGGGACGAAGTGCACAATCAGATGCTGGAGGTGCAGCGCAAGCAGGTGCAGAAAAAATCATTGGCAATCAGTGAGCCCGGTGATAGTGACGAAAAGGAAGCCGATGAAGTGGCGCGAAAAGTTGCGGGCGGAGAATCGGCCATGATCCACGGGAGCGGCGGAACGATCAACCGCAAAGGTGAAGGCAGTGCTGAAACAACTTCAGATTTTCAATCGAAGCTGGAATCAAGTAAAGGCGGTGGAAATTCGCTCGATGAAAACACCAGCCAGGAGATGGGCGAAAAAATGGGCGCCGATTTCAGTAGCGTGAAAGTGCATACAGGTGGTGAAGCGAATCAAATGAGCGAGAGTATAAATGCAAAAGCATTTACGCACGGACAAGATGTTTATTTCAAGCAGGGAGAGTTCGATACATCTTCCGGAGCAGGTAAAGAACTACTTGCTCACGAACTGGTGCATACCGTGCAGCAGGGTGGGGCTGTTTCCCGGAAAATGATCCAGCGTAAAGCAGAACTCTACCCGGTTGAACCGAAACAGGCAACGGTGTCTCCGACTTTTGTTCAGGGCGGTCTTTATAATGATTCTGAGATCAGACGGGCATCTGCAATTGTTGATGGTGAAACCACGATCCGGTCAATCGCTAAACTGGTATTGCCATGGTTTAACGGCGCCAAATTGGAAGAAGGAGCTACGTATACTCCACCTGTGCTAACGGAAGATGAAATGACAAAAGCGCTTATGGTTTTCAATGCGCACTATTTACCGCTCGCACCTGATCCGGCTTATAGTATGGCAAAGTATCACGTTGGCCTGCGGTTTCCGCTTCCGGTTATCATCAACAACGATGAAGACTGGCTCGTAAATCCGGGGCGCATGCAGTTACTCGCAGGCGGATTTGATGAAGCATGGCTGCCATTCATGGATCAAAAACCGGTTGGTGCAAATATTCCGAAGGACAAGGACATGACAGCGGCGGTAGATACTTTCCTGGCTGATAATCCAACATTGCTTGGACAGGGAGTCGGCCTCTCTGCAAAAATCAGAACCAACCCCACCGAGGCTTTACCTTTTCTGAAGTCACTTTTTGCGCGCGATGGAATGGGACATGAGTTGGCCATTTCAATTGTAAATAATCTTGTAATTCACCAGGCCGGAATGCTTGCTTCATTGAAGGATGGTTATGAAATTGTTGGTCTGCTGTATTCCGAGATCAATAATTACACCGGCGGGCTTTCGGAAGATTTACAGAAACAAAAGGAACGCGCGAATAAGGTGCTTGGACCTTTTGGTGTTCCGGCCATGACGCTCGAACGGGATTCGGTGCGGCCAAAAGATACCGGTGTGCTTACCGCAGGCGTTGAAACCTCGAAAGTTACTTTCACCGGATTACCTCCCGGTTTTGAAGCCATTCCAACCGCACGCGCAGTGGCCAATTCCGGTGGACATGCCCACCACAGCAATGCGCGCCCCGGGGGAACATTTACACCTGCACGCAAACAGACAGGCCGGACCAACACAGCGGAATTTGTTTATCAAAGTCCCAAACCGGGAGGAGAAGTAGTTATTTCCCTGGCAGTCGGAGGAAAAACAATCGAGGAAACAATCCGCGTGGAAGTTCCCGGTTTTGTTGAACTGCCGGCTTCACCGAATTACGACCTGACCGGAAGTACAACACAGCATCCATCGCCAAACAACCATTGGGGGACGCCTAATACGATTCAGCACCTGCAGGATATTGCAGCCGAATGGGAAGCATACAAAACCGATAACAATCACCCAACATGGCCAAGGATCGGGTACAATGATATCAGTTTGCCTATGGGAGGGATTTTTGATATCAGTGGCGTCTGGTCTTCACCGCACTCTGAACACCGCATTGGCAGAAATGTCGACTTCCGCTTAGGATATACAGCAACACAGCGAACTGTAATGAGGAACATCATTAATTCCAACGGAGCTTACTCTATCTACGATGAAGGCGATCATTGGCACCTGAGATTTCCTGACTGAGAGATCAATCACTGAAAGTCCCTTTCTGAAAAGATTCATGCTCTAACCAATAGATGGAGAATCCTTTGCCGCACGTGCCATACAAAAATGCATCGTGTTCAATTCCTTTGTTTCCCCAGTTTGAAGTGGCCGCCCGTTCTGCTGAGCAATATTCCATATACGCTGAGAGCCCCGTGTTTTTTTCGTCGTCTATCCATGTCGACTGTGGAAATTCCAGCGGAAATTTTTCAATTTCCATTGCGGAATATCCTGCGGGATTGGAAACCACTCCAACCAACAACGCGTTTCTTTTGTTATGTCCTAACACGGCAAGATCATTCACGCTGTCTCCGTTAAAATCCCCGATCACTGCAAATTGCAATTGGTGTTCGTTGCAGGAGTAATAATTTTTATTCCCGTCGCACGATTTCACAAAATCCCGCACACTCCATACCTGGAACGTGGAGTCGAAGTTGCGAAGGGCATTTTGTATCGTTTCCGATAAATGAAGTGCGCATTGGCCGTCGAGCAGATCAATGCTGGGTGTGTCAATACGGATGCGCTTGTTTTCATTTTCAGTAATCGTATCCTTTTTGACCGTGTCAACATCAGCACGAAGGAGCGAGTCATGGCTGGAAGTTTCCTGTTTGTGACCGCATCCCGATAACCAGGAACAAAATAAGGCCAGCAGAATAATGCAGCAATTTTTATTAATTCTCATGGCAAATGTCATTGTGTTACATGCATCGTTCATGAAAATTACGGATTAAAATTGTGCGGTACTATGTACTCAGGACATCTGCTGTGTTATTTTGAAAAACCGAACGGGTCAACAATCCTGCATCGGTTTTCCCGGAGGCGGAACCTGTTTTCACTTGGGCGCCACGAAATCGATCCTGTGAATTTTTGCATTTTGCGATCGGCTTATCTTTCTGGTACTGAACGTTTCGCCAGCTACCGGAGGATAGTTTTCCGTGATATTCAGGAGGCAAATTGTCCGCGGAAATGTCGTTTTCCTGAATGAACTTTAATAGCTGCGGATCGTGTGTCCGGCATGGACTAAAAAGACAAAAAATCATGGAGCATAAGTTTCGCGGAAATAAGGATACCCATATCCGTCGCCAGCACGACGATTGGGATGACGTACACAACCAGCTACTGGACGTACAGCAAAAAAATGCTGTGCAGGGAAAATCGCTGGACGTGAGCGAGCCCGGTGATGCAGATGAAAAAGAAGCCGATGAGGTGGCGCGAAAAGTTATGGGTGGTGAACCTGCCACTATTCATGGAGACGGAGGAACGATCAATCGCAAAGGAGACGGCGCAACAAAAACTACGGCTGATTTTCAAACGAAGCTGCAAGGCAGTAAGGGTTCCGGAGACCCGCTTCCTGAAGACGTTCAACAGGAAATGGGAAGTAAGATGGGTACCGATTTCAGCAATGTGAAAGTGCATTCGGGAAGTGAAGCGGGCAATATGAGCGAAAGCATAAACGCAAAAGCATTTGCACACGGACAGGACATTTATTTCGGCAAGGGAAATTACAACCCACAATCTTCAGCGGGAAAAGAATTGCTTGCGCACGAACTGGTGCATACGGTACAGCAGGGAGAAGGAAAAGTTCAACCGAAAATTCAAAGGACAGAATCCGATACCCGGATTGGTGCAACCAACCTGGTAGATTGTGCCGGCGATATCAACACTATGGTTAATTCAGCCATAGCGGCGTCAAAGGCCGTGGCACCACCCGAAGACAATATTTCGGATTTTCTTTTTGAATTATACGGCAGGCTTGCGGCCCGGGCGGACACTGGGTACAACACAAAAGTAGAAGCGTTCATCGATACACTGCCCGAAACAAAAAGATACAAGCCGAAACTCAGTGACACAAAGTACGCGGACGCCGACAGGAACATGAAAGGAGAAAATACCGGTGGGAAATGGGAAAGCGATACAGATTCCATGCTGAGTCCGACAATTAATGTAAACGGCACCCTGATCGGAAGCGATAAGCTTGGGCTTTTCTTCATGCAGGGCTGGGAGCATTACGATGCGGCAGACCCGGAGCAAAAGGCCAAAGAAACGGAAGACAATGAGTTTTTCGATTCCGGTGTTTATTCCAATGCCGATATTCTTGCAACCGTTAGCGGCTCGGCTTTTGTCAATGACCTGAAGAAAGATACTTCTGTGCCATTTGATATCGCAAAATATATTACGGCGGATTGGAATGAGGTGGTTAACCCCAATGTATACACCCCGAAACTGGGGAAAACAGTATGGAAAAACCTGGTCGATAAGGCAACAGCAGGAACAGTGGTTGATGTATTCGATGAGGAAAATAAAGTTGTTCCAATGAAAGTCTTTTTATCCACTACTGCAGATGATGTTGTGAAAGGCACCATCAGCTACACGAATGCAAAAGGAGACGTAGTGATGAATATATCGGGAGGAAAGATGAAATACCTGATGGGCAAAGTGGGCGAGCACGACGTCATTACCGGAATTGAAATCGAAACAGATTGGAATGCCAATGGTAAAAAAGGCAAAATTAAATTGAAGTCTGACAAGGAAAAGCAACTCGTCGGGCCGGTGCATACTGGCAATTTCGATTCTGCGATACTCGGACAAATGACAATCGATCTGTGATCCTGTTCAGGCTTAAAAAACACAAGCGATGAAACACGAGCCGACAAATCATCCGCACATTCATCGTCAGCACGACGACTGGGATGAAGTGCACAATCAAATGCTGGAAGTTCAGCAAAAAGGATTAATTCAAAAAAAATCTTTGGCTGTCAGCGAGCCCGGCGATGCGGATGAAAAAGAAGCGGATGAGGTGGCGCGTAAGGTTGCTGGTGGAGAATCTGCAACCATTCATGGAACCGGCGGAACGATTAATCGTAAGGGAGAAGGTGGAGCAGAAGTTACACCGGAATTCCAATCAAAACTGGAAAGCAGTAAAGGTGATGGACAATCTCTTCCTGAAAATGTTCAGCAGGAAATGGGAAGTAAGATGGGCGCCGATTTCAGCGATGTAAAAGTACATACCGGCAGTGAGGCAAATGCGATGAACGAAAATGTTAACGCCAAAGCGTTTGCACACGGCAGCGACATTTATTTTGGCAACGGCAATTACGACCTGCAATCATCAGCGGGAAAAGAATTACTTGCGCATGAACTGGTGCATACTGTTCAGCAGGGCGGTGGCGTTAAACCAAAGATCCATCGGAAAGGCAACATTGATCAACCGGCAAGTGTCAAGATCATACAAAGCAGGGTTTCAGATGGGTTAGACAGAACCGGAGTTTGGGATAAACCAACACAAGACGGGCTGGCACTGGAGTCTGTCGATTATACTGATCACGAACAAATACTTAAATGGCTTTTTAAAGACGTAGTTGGTGAGAGTAAAATTGAAGTTCAGGATAGAATAAAAAAGATTGAATCAACAAAAGACACGCTGCTTGAAATTCAGAAAATACTCGCGGAGGCGCAAGCACTGGACCTGCTTATTCAAAGTTTAGTTCCTTCGGGAACCTATGATGACCACGGTGTTCAAAGAGAACAAAAGGGAAGCTACGCTTACTTTGCTGAAGAAAAAGTTAAACGGTTTATTCCGATGATTCTTGAGTTTCGAAGCAGCGATGCGATGAAGAAACTGGAGAAGCACGATGCAAAAGCGGAAAAAACGTTAGAGGATGGCAACTTTGGTCAGAGTACAAGTAATGCCCTGAAATCGGAACAACTGGATGATGAATTGATGCAGGAGCTTGTCAAGGATAAAAATTTGGCCCAGCAGGAATTGACCACTTTCAGCTATAGCCAGGATGATGTAAAGACAGTTGACGCCGCGATGGGCGATCAAAAGAATCCGATTACTGTAAAGACCCCGGGAATGAGCCTGGAG
This sequence comes from Bacteroidia bacterium, assembly GCA_035489505.1. Taxonomy (GTDB): domain Bacteria; phylum Bacteroidota; class Bacteroidia; order Palsa-965; family Palsa-965. Next base: position 9,020 of record DATHKF010000424.1, read on the forward strand.
TCTTTGCTCCGCAAAGGTTATTTAAAGTTCAGGGAAGTCGATGAGGTGCTCACTGGTGGAAAAGGTACCTTACCCGCAGGAAGTCAGACACAGTCGATTGGCGGTACCAATATATCGATCACCGCAACTTCTGCGAATTATTTTGATGGGATCACGAAGATTAAGCAGGTCATCGTGCAGCAAATCACAGGCAACTATACAACTAAAAATAAATTGCAGGTGGCGGGACTGTATCTCGAACGGGTCAGGATGTTGCTTATGGATTTTCTGTGGGCCGATTTAAAAAGATATACCGACCGGCAACTTGAGCCGGATAACAATGCCGATATTCTCGCTGCAATAGATTTGCAACGCCAGGGACTGAAGGACGATCTGCCGAACTATTTTCAAATACTGATCAATGTAGGTTTGGATTATCTCGACATCAGCAGATCCGGTAAGGGAATATTGTCCATTCACTATGATGACCGTGTGGCGGAACTCAAGGGTAAATCTATGCAAGCCGTGTTTCCGCAGGAAAGTCTGCACATGGCGCCCCAGCAAATTAATACGGGTACAGGTGATCCGGCCGCAGTAGTTCTGACTGAGCCAGGAGGAACCCGCACCATTCTTCTAAGCGATATAATATTCGATAATATCGAACTGTTCTCAGATGTTGTTACGCGCGCCGTTGATGCTCCTGTAATCACTGCCAATGCCCAACTAACCGGGCTTCCTGAAAAATCCATCTTTAAAGGATTGGTCAAGGACCGTACTTCACTGCGGCCACAACGTGTGGAAGACAATAAAAAAATATGGACGGATGTTCGTTCCGTTAAAATTATTCAATCCCTGGTTGGTGTTCCGGTCACCGGTACTTTTGATGAGTTAACGGTTGAGGGCATTGGAAGATTTCAGCGGAAAGAAAAAACTGCACGAAAGCCACACAAAGACTTTGGTGTCTTTGGAATTGACGAATTGCGCGAGGCTTTCACCGTGTTAAATGCAAAAGGAAGTCAGAACTCATCGCTTTTGCTGATCGTGGATTATTTCAATTTCTATGACCAGATGAGCCGCATGGATGAGAAAGGGGATTTTTCAAAAACCACACCAGTAAAGGTTCACACCGAAATGGAAACAGATCCATTGATGGAAATGCATTATAAGGAAGATTCGCTTCCGCAAAGCACGCGGGAGGCTGCAGTGACCTATGGAGCAGGAGGGCTGCCTTCCTTTGTACGCATTGGAAAAGAAAACATGTCTTCTTTCGACAATGTAGTCAGTACAATTGCCCATGAGTTGGTACACGTAGCGCAAAACGCCAGCAAAAACTCTCTGCCGACTCCACTCTCAGAAATGTATGCAGAGAAGATGGAATTGACCGGGTCTTTTGGTGATGTAGCTTTACCGGCTGATAAATCAATCTCCGCGCACCTGGGTGATCTTGTCCGTGGTGCAAAGGAATACCTGAAACTGAACATTTCCGATTCGAGAAATAACCGGTTCCTGCTTCTTGACCTGAGAGAACTCATGTTGAAAAATTACCTGGGACTGGAATCCAAAACTTTTGCGGCATGGACTCCGGAGGGCGAAGACAAGATTGCCATTAAGGAAGTAATTAAGATGATCGATCTGATACCGCCTTTCCTCGATCTCGTTTATAAAGCATTTGACACATTAGCTGCTGGTGATGTTACATCGGCAATAAGTGGAGCCACGGTGTTTGCCACAGCTCCATGGCCAATACCTGCAACGATCACACTTCAGCAGAAGAAAGATTTTGTTGAGAACGACATGTGGTTGCCGATACGATCAGAAGCTTATGCCCCCCTTTTGTTCCTGTCAACGCACATTACCGACACTATCCAGGTTAAGGAAGGTGAACGTGATGCTGTTGAGAACGACCAGGTCAAAAAGGATGAGATTCAAAAAGTAATCGATGAGTTGGGTCGCGTGAATACAGCGCTGATTTATTCTCCGAATTACACGGCGCTTTTCGCGTTGTATGCTGCGCGGCCAAAATAAAAAGGATCGGTTTGTCCATTCAATCTCACAGAAAGAACAGGGTACTATGAAACAAAATTCCCGGGAAAATGAGAAGGCTTCAATCCATCGTCAACACGACGACTGGGATGATGTGCACAATCAAATGTTGGACGTTCAGCAAAAAGGGTTGATGCAGAAAAAATCGCTTACTGTAAGTAATCCCGGCGATGCGGATGAAAAGGAAGCAGATGAGGTTGCGCAAAAAGTTACTGCGGGCGAATCTGCAGCCATTCATGGAAACGGTGGGGCGATCAATCGCAAGGGAGAAGGTGCGGCAGAAGCTACGCCGGAATTCCAATCAAAACTGGAAAACAGTAAAGGTGATGGCCACGCACTTCCCGAAAATGTACAGCAGGAAATGGGAAGTAAGATGGGCGCGGATTTCAGCAATGTAAAAGTACATACCGGCAGTGAGGCAAATGCGATGAACGAAAATGTGAGCGCCAAGGCTTTTGCGAATGGCAATGACATTTACTTTGGCAATGGCAATTATGATACGCAATCTTCTGAGGGAAAAGAATTGCTCGCACATGAACTGGTGCATACTGTGCAACAGCAAGGAAGTAATAAGATTTCACGGGCGTATGAAACGGACGACGAGATCGTCGCAAAGATCGCCAAGGAGAAGTCGGCCGGAAAGTTGGGTACAGCACAGCTTCTTTCCGACCGGCTAAAAGGATATTTGCTGACGCGGCCATACGTAGTCATGTCGGTTATGAATCTTTATAGTGCGGCTATGCAGGATCAAGCGGCTTACCTGATCCTGGCCACAACCCCTAAAGACACGCAGCGCGAAATGCAATCGGTGCTCCTGAACTTTCTCGTAACCAAAGCCAGCGTTACTCACAAGTATTTTGTCCCGATCATGGATGCCATGATAATCAGCGGCCATAACGCCAAGCGTCTGACCAGTTTTGATGGCACACAAAATGATCCTGATGCCATCAAGAAAGTCGTGGATGCTTATACAAGCGTTAATTTACTGGCGCATGATTTCGTGGAGATACTGAACGCGCGGACTTTAACACCTAAAGGCAAGGAAAAATATCCGCTGCCGTTTGTTGTGGACATTCTGACTGCTGTGTTTAATCGTGGAGGCGTAGTTGCTGCATTTTTTTCGGTGATGGTATTGGAAGTTTTGAGTGATGCAACGATGCGCGGCACAGAAGCGGAAGTTTTAAGATCGTTGGATTTCCACGTTCCTGCTACACGTCCGGGCCTGAAAGAAATGGCAGCACCTTATATTAAAGGCATAGAGACGGTAACCAAGGGA
>DATHKF010000425.1:0-19463 GCA_035489505.1 Bacteroidia bacterium
AATGCACGTGCATTCCGCTGGAAGTTCCTGTACTTCCTACTTCTCCAATTATCTCGCCACGTTTAACCTGCTGTCCCGGCACGACGAGAATTTTACTCATGTGTCCATACAGCGTTTCGTATCCAAATCCATGGTTGATCACAACATGATTGCCGTAACCCGAAGCTTCCGCATCTGCGCGTTCAACCACTCCGTCGCCGGTCGCATAAATCGGTGTTCCCAGTGCGGCGTTAAAATCCATCCCGGTATGCATCTTCGCAATTTTATAGATCGGGTGAATGCGGTAACCAAAACCGGAAGGAGTTCCTTTGAGATCTTTCACCGAAATCGGGATGATGGCCGGAATAGCCATGAGGAGTTTTTCTTTATTCTCAGAAAGTTTGATCAGCTCATCGTACGACTTCGACTGAATGTACATCTGCTTCGCCAGCTGATCCATTTTCTGCGTGGTGGAAATCATCAGCTGCGTATGCGTGAATCCCTGGAGTTCCCTGTAACGGTCGGCACCACCAAAACCTGATTTGCGGATATCATCCGATATCGGTTCCGCGTTGAAATACGCACGGTACACGTTGTCGTCACGATTTTCGAGATCGTTCAGCACGAGCGACAGGTTATTCAGTCGTTTGTTCAGAATCTGGTACTGCGCATCCATCTGATCCAGTTCCCGGCGCATCTGCTTTTCTTTCGGTGAATCGAAAAACCGGAATGCGATAACAACGGAAATCACGCCGATCACAGAAGCGGTGCCCAGGAAGGAAATAATCCGGAAAAACTGCGTACGGAACGGGGTTACCGCTTTCTCGTACGAAAGTGTTTTCGTGTTATACCTGTATCGGACTTTTGACATATTTCGGATGGTGCCCGGTGGCTTCACCAGACAGCACGTGAAATTACCAAAATCGCCTAACTTTGCAATCCTCTCAAACTGTTAAAATATGAGTCCGAAGGACTCCTTACGGAGAGGAAAAATGAGATTATGAACGCAAACGAAATACGCAGAACATTTCTTGATTTTTTTAAATCGAAAGGACACGAAATTGTACCGTCTGCACCGATGGTGGTGAAGAATGATCCAACGCTGATGTTTATCAACTCAGGAATGGCTCCATTCAAAGACTGGTTTCTTGGAAATGCTCCTGCGAAATGGCCGCGCGTTGCGGATACACAGAAATGTTTGCGCGTTTCCGGAAAACACAACGATCTTGAAGAAGTGGGTGTCGACACGTATCACCACACGATGTTTGAGATGCTGGGCAACTGGAGCTTTGGCGATTACTTCAAGAAAGAAGCCATTGCGTGGAGTTGGGAATTGCTGACTGAAGTGTACAAGCTTCCGAAGGACCGTTTGTATGTAACGGTGTTCGAAGGCAGCGTCGATGATAAACTTGCATTCGACCAGGAAGCATACAACGAGTGGATGAAATACACCACGCCCGATCGTATTCTGAAAGGAAACAAGAAAGATAATTTCTGGGAAATGGGTGATACCGGTCCGTGTGGCCCGTGTACAGAAATTCATTTCGATTCGCGCTCAGATGCCGAACGGAAAGCAGTTGAAGGTGCTACGCTCGTGAATGCTGATCATCCGCAGGTGATTGAGATCTGGAATAACGTGTTTATGGAGTTCCAGCGCAAAGCAGATGGATCACTCGAAAAACTTCCGGCGCAGCACGTAGATACCGGAATGGGATTCGAGCGTTTGGTTCGCGTACTGCAAGGCAAGCAGTCGAATTACGACACGGATATTTTCATGCCATTGATCAACACGATTGAGAAGTTAACTGGTACAACATACGGCGGAACAGATTCCAAACAGGATATTGCAACGCGTGTACTTTCGGATCATATCCGTACAATTTCATTTGCGATTGCTGATGGACAGCTTCCATCGAACACAGGAGCAGGTTATGTGATCCGCAGAATTCTTCGCCGCGCGGCACGATATTACTATACATTTCTCAATATCGATGAGCCGCTTCTGTACAATCTTGTCGACACTCTGGTTTTAGAGATGGGTGAATTTTTCCCTGAACTAAAAAAGCAGCAATCGCTAATCACCAACGTAATTGAAGAGGAAGAACGTTCTTTTCTTCGAACCATTGGCTATGGTATCCAGCGATTTGAGGAGTACGTTGTGCGACAATATACCTTTGGACGTAATAATGAATTTCTCCTAAGTGAAATTAAAAAAGATTTAGGCGAAGCTTATGCGCGGCGAATTTATCTTATGCAAGATGGCGGAAAACTTACTGTTACCCAGGATGGGGATTCACTTAAAATAGATTTTGGATTTAATCAAGATTATCTCTCATCATTGGTCGACGATCGAGAAAGCATTCTTGTCCCGAGCGATCCGAGCCATGGACCTATTAAAAAGATAAGAGGTGATTTCGCTTATAAACTTTATGACACTTACGGATTTCCAAAAGACTTAACAGAATTAATGGCTCGAGAAATTGGGTGGATCGTTGATACTGAGCGTTATCATCAATTGGAAAAAGAACAAAAAGACCGCTCACGCGCTGCAACCGCAATCGACACCGACGACTGGGTTGAACTGAAGAAAAACGCAACATCTGTTTTTGTGGGTTACGATAAAGTGGAAAGCGATGCAAACATCATCCGTTACCGCCGCATCAAAGCCAAAGGAAAAGAATCATACCAGCTTGTGCTCGACGTTACACCATTCTACGCTGAGAGCGGTGGACAGGTTGGCGATACGGGCTCGCTTGATTCGGTCAACGATTCTGTGCGCGTACTCGACACGAAAAAAGAAAACGGTGTGATCGTTCACTTCGTGGAAAAACTTCCGGAAGACGTGAACAAAACATTCCGCGCGGTGGTTGACGTAAAAAAACGCCGCAACACCGAAGGGCATCACAGCGCCACTCACCTGCTTCATGCGGCATTGAGAAAAGTATTGGGCACGCACGTTGAGCAAAAAGGTTCACTCGTGAATGAAGAATACCTGCGTTTCGACTTTTCACATTTCCAGAAAGTAACGGACGATGAAGTCGCGGAGATCGAAAAGATCGTGAATGAAAAGATCCGTGAGAATATTCAGGCCGACATCCGCGAAATGGGCATTGAAGACGCGAAGAAGAAAGGTGCGATGGCTTTGTTCGGCGAGAAATACGGAGACGTAGTACGCGTGGTCACATTCGATGAAAAATACTCAATCGAACTTTGCGGCGGTACACACGTGAAAGCAAGCGGGCAGATCGGTTTGTTCAAGATCATTTCTGAAGGAGCGATTGCGGCAGGCATCCGTCGGATCGAAGCGATCAGCGGAGAACGCGCGGAACGTTTTGTGAATGAGCAGCAGCATTTGGTTGCTGAACTGAAAAATGTGCTGAAGAATCCAAAAGATGTGTTAAAATCGGTGCAGCAACTCATTGACGAAAAAAGCGCGCTCGAGAAACAGATGGAATCGCTGGTCCGTGAAAAAGCAAAACTGATCCGTGGTGAACTGGCGAAAAAAGCCACCAGTGTGAACGGCATGAATTTTATCGCGGAGAAGATCGAACTGAACTCTGCGGACGCGATTAAGGAACTTGCATACGCGTTGCGCGAGCAGATCGATAGTTTGTTCCTCGTGATTGGCGCGGAAGTAAACGGAAAAGCTTCGCTGACGTTAATGCTTTCCGACAATCTCGTGAAAGAAAAAAACATGGATGCGAACAAAATGATCCGTGAACTCGCGAAAGAAATCCAGGGCGGCGGCGGCGGACAGGCGTTTTACGCAACCAGCGGAGGAACGAATACTGCAGGGATTGAAAGCGCGTTGAAAAAAGCGAAGGAGTTTATTCAATAAGAGTGTTCCTTCACAGATCACTGTACGTAATTCTGTGTATAGGAATCCGCCTGCGATTTGCAGATATTGCGTCAAACATTTTTCATGAATCGTTTCCTGCTCATCCTTGCTCTTGTCGTTTGCAGCCTCGTACTTCCCGCGCAGACTTATTTCCGTGTCGGTTATGTCGCGAATCATTACAACATGATGAACTACGACAAGATGATCGACCGGTATAACGAAACGCGTCCATGGCTCACCACAAAAATGCCGTATATGAAATGGATGACCGGACCGGATATTGGAATCGGTGTGCGCTTTGATAATGGCGGCGGCGGTGAATTTTTCTTCCGCACCGCCTGGGCCACGGTAAGCGCATCCGGAACAGACTCGTCGGGAGTTCCAACTACGCGTTACCTCCAGGCGAAAGAAGGCGGTATCGGAGGAGTGATCTATGTGCGCGTTGCCGGCCCTGTATACATGTCTTTCGACGGTGAAATTTCTGTGTTCAAGAGCAAGACGAAAGTCGATGCTGAAGATTACCGCCTCAAGGACAAAACTTTCTCCATCGGGATTACTCCGGGATTGAAAATTATCCTGGGTCATGGTTGGTTCACACCGATCATACATATATACTATGCCTGCCCGTTCGTGAACGTAGGACATGAAAATACCTGGGCAGAACTCGATCCGAACAATTTCGCGAACGAGGATAAAAAGATTTTTTTCACACATCACCGGCATTTCGGAGTCGGTGTATCATTTGAGCTGGGCAGACCGGCAGAGAATTAATGAAAATGTTTCCAGAGTCGACAAGATTGCGAATCAACGCTTTGTCAGTTGAAGAAATTCACCTGTACCTGAAGGAAGATTTTTCATTCGAAACAGCGCTGGGACTTGAACATTATCACAGCCCCATTCCACCGCCGTTGCGAACTGCCATCGAAGAACGCATATTGCCGAAGCTGTTAGCGTTTCCACAACAACATCTTTTTTATACACAGTGGAATGTCGTTGACAAAACCATCAACACGACCGTCGCCGGGATTGTATTCAAAGGTCCTCCGAATCATGAAGGTTCGGTTGAAATCGGTTACGGCACACTCCCTGATTTTACAGGCAAAGGTTACATGAAGGAAACAGTTCAGGTTGCCTGTCAATGGGCGTTTGCACAGCAAGGTGTAAAGAAAGTGACTGCAGATACAAGCCCCGATAATATTGCGTCGCAGAAAATATTGGAGCACAATGGATTTGTGAAGGTGCGGGAAGATGAGGAGTTTTTTTACTGGGAACTCACCCGATAGACGCCATTCGACAGGCTCATGGCAAGCGCGCCGCTATGTCCTACTTCGGCTCCGCTCAGTCTGACAATGGGCTACCGAACACGGATGGATTAAACAGAAAATCAGTTGGTGACGTTTACGATAATCTCATTTGGAATCGCTTGTCATACTGAGCGGAGCCGAAGTATGACCTATAAATCCCACACCGTCTTCCGACGACTCTTCCACGGCTTGAAATATTCCTTGTGCTCCAGAATAAACGCCATGAAGAAATAAATGATCACCGGTGATCCAACCGTAAAGAAGGACAGGTAGATAAAATACATTCTGATACGCGTTGGACTGATCGTGAGTTTTTTACCCCACCAGTCGCACACGCCAAACGCCTTGGTTTCGAACCACGCCGCTATTTTGTCGATTTGCTGATTTCCCGTCATGATGATTGCGTGTACTAAAATACGGAATTAATGGCTCGGAGCAACCCGGAGGGTCTTGTTCAGGTTCAGACAAGTTGTCTTCATCCGAAAATTTTCTTCCAGACTCCTTATAAATATCAGCATCGGCGTCTGTATCCGTTCCCGGTTGTGAAAAACTTGCTAATTCCATCGCACCCTGACTTTCGAGCGCGTTCTGCGGAGCAAGTCCGGAAGCGCGGATGATCTTGTTGTTTTCCGGCGGCAATTCGCGCAACAGGAGAATCGCACTTTCCTGCAGTGGCTGGTCGTCGCGGAGTTTCCCGACAAAAAACCGCATGACCGCCACTGTATTGATCAGGATCGAAGCCACCGCATCCTGTCCCAGGTATTTCGGATGCCCATGCGACGTAATTCCAAACCGAAAGTGATTGTTCCAATATTCCGACGCTTTGATTTCCAGCAATTGCGATAGTTCTTTGAACGACGTTTCCTGCATGATCATATAGGAAAACAAATGATCGGATACATGTTTCGGTTCCGACGGCTTGCGGGGACCTTTAACACGCAAGGCATCATCCGTAATTTTCCGGAAACCCGGACCGCTTCCGCCGTGCAGCAACGCGGCCAGTTGACTGATCCGTATCGTCGGAAAGTTGGACGGCCGCATGCGCATGTATTTCCAGATCGCCGGTTGAAGTGGTGTGAGCGAATACTTGTTTTTCAGGTGGAGATACCGGTAAAGCAGGTCGGCGCTGTAACCGTCGGTTGGGATTGCCGGAAGCAGTCCCGATTGTCCGAACAGCAACGCTTCCAGGTCCGCCAGGTTCGAACGTTGTCTGCGGATGACAGACGCGTGCAGCACGTGCGCGAGTTGCTGAAACGGTTCGGAGTTTACACCCATCCCGAATCGACGGAACAAATGCCGCTTAAACAATTCTTCGACATCTCCTTTTAAGTACATGAGTTCTGTTTCGAGTGCTTTTGTTTTCCGTGCCAGTCGCGCAGCGCCAAAAAGTTCCAGCGCACCCGGACTCACCACGGGCATGAGCGGATTGCTCTTACTGTAATCAACAGCCGCGTCCAGCAATTCCTCCGTGAGCACAAGAACCGGAATGCTGTTTCCTCCGGAGTCCTTAATATCCGCATCATTCACCAGCACCACGTGAAGAATTACATTGCAGTACGCCCGGTCTGTGGCATGGCCATGCTTCAGCCAATCCGAAGAGCGGATATGTATTTCAACATTGCCGATCCAAAGCTGTCCGTCAAGTTCTATACGGGCATGAAGAAAATCCGGCCCGCTGTCGGAGTTCAGCACACCAGGCGAAATAATCCGGAGGTTTTTGCCATTTTCTGTTTTGAGCAGCCTGTTTGCATATACGTGCTTCATCCAGACTTCGTGTATTTGTTTTTCCTGGTCCATCATGAAACAAACCTACAACACGCCTCACCCGTTATTCGGTCATCAAACGTTTGTATACGGATGTAAGTATTTGTAAACAGCTAGACTCACTTACAAATACTTATTTGGCGAAAATGACCTAGATTTAGGATACTTCAACCTCAAACCTGAACTGCCATGCATCCATTATTGCTCTCTGCAATCATTGCTGCCATCACTGGCGGAATTGCTGTCGCCCTGCGCATCATTATTCCGAAGTACATCGACAAAATATTCGACCACCGTTTTGAAATGAAAATGGAGAAATACAGGAACGAGCTCGCGGAACAACTCGAGCATGAAAAAACTGATCTCGCAGTATGGTTCGAATTACGCAAGGATATTCTGCTGGAAATGTGGGGCCATCACAAAACCATTACGAAAGAAATGACCGGCGTAATACTTGCCGTGCAGGCTATAGAATTTCACGGAAAGACAGATGCTGATCTCAAAAAATCAGTGGAACTCTTCCGCGCGCTCGTGCATCAATGCCTGGGACTTATTTCAGATGAGGGCATTGATATTTGTCAGCGTTTCCTGGATGAAGCGCGGACACCATCCGTATCTGCCGGCAAGCAACCCGATCAAAAACTGAAAGAGATCAGGAATGAATTCCGCGAATATTCTTCACAGACCTTTGGAATTAAAAACATGATGCCGAAGATGGCTGGAAAAACATAAAGCCTACTCCACCACCAGCCTCACCGTTTTCCGCTCACTCGCAGTCACCACTTCGATGAGATAAATTCCGGCCGGAAGCTGTTCCAGCGAAAGTTCCTCTTTACACAGGCCCGATCGGTAACCCAAATTTTCAGATTCTACCAACTGACCGGTCGCATTGAAAATTGAAAGTGTAACATCACCGGGTTCATTCATCATGAAAACGATTCCCGCGTCATGAGAAGCAGGATTCGGATACGCCTGCATCGTTTGTTCCGGTATAAAAATGGAGTGCGCATCAGTCATGATCGATGTATTCAGTTTCGCGAGAAACATATCGTCATACAATGAGTCGAGTCCGTACAGCGTATCATAATCGAAACCGGCTTTGCCCCGGAGAAAACCGGTGTGGTACACATTTCCAAAAGGGTCAGCGCAGATCCGCTTCGGATCATCGGTATCGATTCCGCCAGCGCGAATCGCCCAGTTGTGATTACCCAATGAATCATAACAGGCAATAAACACATCGCGGCCACCGGCGGTATTCAGCGTAACCGATCCGAATGTTGCAAATGCACCCATGTATCCGCCCATGTAAATATGTCCGGCATCGTCGCCGTGAATATCTTCACCACCGCTGAATATTCCGCACGGTGGAGTTTCGTTGAAAGTTAAAGCTCCTCCTGCTGTGTATTTGCTGATGAAAATATTGTTGTCGTAATAACGGCCCGTGATCCACGCGCAGTTGTTGTTATCGACATACAAACCGCCGCCATATTCCGTATAGTTCGATCCCCACGAACGCGCCCAGATGAACGAACCTGCCGGATTCAATTTAGCAATGTAAATATCCGCAATGCCCAGGTATGTGGTGATCGAAGTGCTTCCGATCATCGCAGGACCGCGGACACTTCCGGTTACATAAATGGCGCCGGATGCATCGCAATCAATTCCTGTAGCTTCATCGTGCGTACTACCTCCTGCACGTGTGCTCCAGCGGTAATTTCCCATCGGATCGTAAGACACCACATATATGTCGCGCTGACCGGAAGGGCCGGCTGCAATGACCCGCATGGTATCTTCTACATACAACGTATCACAGAAAGATCCGCAGGCGAATATATTTCCGCTTCCATCAAGTGCAATTCCTCCGCTGTATTCATTGTTGTACGCACCAAAACCGGTTACCCATATTCTGTTTCCAAGCGAGTCCATTTTCAAAATAAACTGATCCTGATCGAATGGACGATTTGCAAGAATAAGTGTGTCCAGTATGAGACTTACTTCGCTGTATGAACCGGTCACATACACGTACCCGGAATCATCGACGAGCACATCCATGCCCTGACCACCCACGGGCAGTGCCCAGATGAATGATCCGGCAGAGGAATAACGCGCAATAAATCCGCCGCCCACAACCTGGTCGAAAGGAACATTGTTTTGGATGTCACCATAAAATCCCGTGACATATACATTGCCGAAAGCATCAGCTGCAACTGCATTGGAAACTGAGTAGGAAGCAGTACCGGTGTTGCGCGCCCATTCGTGAGCTTGCGCGTCTGCGATAAAAGGAAGAAACAAAAATGCAGGAAGTAGCCATTTTTTCATGGGTTGAGAAGATTGTGACTGAGGACAGAACGCAATATATGTGCCAGATTCTATCGTCGCGATTTTCGCTTCTCCTGGCGGGTAAGCGTTGAAACAACTTCCTTGTCCTTGTTCTGCGGAGGCGAGGATTTCATGCGAAAAATAGCTTTGAACGGATAGGCCAGTTGTCCGCGGAATGAATCCGGAACATCGTTATCCGGAATTCCGAGTATGGGTTCTTTGTCTTTCGGATTGTAAAAAAATCCGAAGATCAGATCCCAGATCACCAGCGAAGAAGCGTAGTTCACACCGAAACGCCGGGGAATATTTCTCGAGTGATGCCAGAAATGTGTTTCAGGTGTGATGAAAATATACTTCAAAGGTCCCCAGTTTATTTTCACGTTACAATGCGAAAGGAACGTCAGCATGTACGCAACCCACACGTACCAGATCACGTAATTTTCTGCCTTGAATCCGCACAACGCGAAAGGGATCCAGAACGCAGGTTTCAAAACAAGATATTCCCCGAAATGAAAATGCCGTGTGGAAGCAAACCCAAGTTGCTCCTGTGCATGATGAATTTTGTGAAACTGCCAGAGAAAATTACTGCGGTGCAACACGAAGTGCGCTATCCATTGCAGAAAATCGATGACGATGAAAAAAACGAAGAATCGCGACCAGGGTGGAAGTTTATCGTGCAGGTTGATCAGCGGTACGGGCGCGCCGGACTCAGCCAGCAAGTGCAGTGTAATAAATTCAATGCCCGATGCAATCGCATACAGGCCGATAACCTGTATTCCGAAATCGATGAAAATGAGATAAAGAATATCCGTCCAGAAACCTTTGCGTTTTACAACCGGATAATTCAATCGCTTCGGCGCAAGATTCTCCAGGGAGAACGCAATAAAATAAACGACGAACAAATAAATCAGTGGATTGTGTACATCCGGATTCGCGAAGGATCCTTTGAGGTAATTGGCATACGCGCCAAATCCATCAAAAAATACTTCTCCGAATGTCGACGGTGCAGCAGCGGGTTGCATCTGATAAAGTTAACGAAACGCATTAACTTAAAACAGGCGCGAAGACGTTCTTCGCCAGGTGCGAGCAGCTATTCCTGCAACAATCCACTCAACCGCGCTTCCACTTCCACCGGAAATTGCCCGCTTCCTTTTTCGGAAATTACCAGGTAATCGGGGTTTGGACGGTATCTGTTGACATCCGTCTTTCGCTCATGACAGAGAAAAATTCCGATGATGTCTTCCTTGTCCACGTGTTCATTGCTTGTACCTGTTCCAACAGGAGCACGACGATCAACAATGAAAACAAAACCATTGGGTTGTTCAGCTGCCAGGCGGATCACTTCTGCATCATTCACCATCGTATCGCGAACGAGCGAATGCACATGCACCAAAAAATCTTTGTTGTAGGCCACGTTTCCGGGCACGACACCAATTTCCGGTTCGATCAGTTGGCCGATGAATAACTCGCTTCTCGAAGCAACATTTTTCAGTTCGTCTTTGCTGAACGGAGAAAGTAGGTGAATTTCTTTACCCTCGTTTTCAAGAAGCAGTACGTGACATTTCATACAATTGATTTCGGCAAAATTAATCAATTGCTCCAAAGGAGAATTCAATCTCTCCGGCTGCCCATGAGCCGGAAGACGAAATAGAGAAGTGTTGCTATCGCTGCGAGTGCGGCCACGACGTATGTGGCTGCCGCCCATTTCAACGCATCCTTTGCGCCTTCATGTTCAGCGCCTCGCGTGATCCGTGCATGCTCCAGCCAGGCCAGCGCCCTGCGGCTTGCATCAAATTCCACAGGCAATGTAACCAGCGAAAAAAGCGTGATTGCAGATTGCAGAACAATAATGACAATCAAAGCCTGGTTGTACAGCTGCGAGACCACAGCAAATACGGCCATAAGTAACAAGACTACGTTCATCAGTACAGAACTTACGTTCACCACGGGAACCAGCACTGAACGAAGTCCAAGCCACGGATAGGCCGCTGCGTGCTGAACCGCATGCCCGCACTCGTGCGCCGCTACTGCCGCAGCAGCCACATTGCGCCCGTGAAAAACAGCTTCGCTGAGATTGACCGTTTTTTTCAACGGGTGATAATGATCGGTGAGTTGCCCTTCCACGGAAATGACTTTGACGTCATAAATTCCGTTATCGTGTAGCATTTTTTCCGCAATTTCTTTCCCGGTAAGCCCCGATGAAGTGGGAATTCCGGAGTAGTGAGCAAACTTGTTTTTCAGTTTACTGCTCACCGCAATCCCCAAAATCACGAAGAAAATCGTCAGAATAAGTAAAATCGGATCGAAGTACATGGGCGCGTTTTTAAATGATCTGCCTTAAATCCAGCAAACCACGTACCACGCGATATTTCAATCGTCGTCATCCGAATAAGGATTCTCGTAGAGACCGCCGGGCGCTCCGTACTCGAACACAGGCCGACGCAATTCGTCAATCGCATTTCTTCCGCTGATCGTCCACGACTGCCAGTCCTGCGAGATCAGCGTCCTGAAGTATGTGCTGCGCTTATTCTGCATGAAAATCCAGTATTGCTCCGGGCTCGACCAGTACACCCAGCGATGCAACAAGGTATTGTGTGCAACAATCTGTTTATTGATTGTTTCGCGGTTCCGGTAAACTTCCGGGTAAAGATCACCGCTTACGCGCTGGTAAAAATCAAAATCGATCTGCGAAATATTCCGGTGCGCAAGATTGTGTTTCATGATCACCACGTCCCAGTTGATAAAACTGCACAGGAAGATAGCTACGTAAATCACCCATGAATTCACCGTGAGAAAATATCCGGTTGAATACCTCCTGTGAATTTTCATGATCATCAGAAAAAGCGCCACCAGCACAAGCACCAGGAATACGATCACCGCAATTCTTCCGTAAGCCAATCCGTGCCAGCCGATGTAGTAGTGATTCCGCATGTATACCGAAACCACGAGAACGATGTTTTGAACAACCCACAACACCGCAAACCGTTTCAACCATTTTGCTTTGCCGTAGAAATTCTGGTTGCCTCGAAAAAAACGTAACACAATGAACATGGAAAATATCACGCACACCGAAAGAATCCATGTTCCGTCGTGAACGAATTGTTTCAGGCTGAAATTTTCAGGGACTTCGAACGTGAACCACACGGTACGCACGTCGATGTAATTTACCACCGCGATCAGCGCGTTGAGCATGACCAGCAAAATAACGCCTGCGATATTTTCTTTTTTCAACGCAAGATTCGAAAATGTTCCTGTGCTTTGGCGGGAACGCACCAGGAATTTTTCACTCTTCGAAATTCCGGCATCAATGATACAGCGGCGCAGAAAAACGGTAGCGGCCCATCCACCAGCGACGATAAAAAGAAAACGGCCCCATGAAAAATCCTCGAATGTTTCCGCCAGCCACGTGAGCACACCGGAATTGGCATTTCGGAAATGCGGACTGCCCAATAAATACATCAGGTAAAAAAACAGGACAACCAACAGCGGAATTACCGTAATGCCCAGGTAAAAACCAATCCTTCCGAACCGTCTTTTGTTTTCCGTGGATCTGAATACGCCATCACCAAACGTTATTGGCGCAAGCATCACGGTGAGAAACGATTGAAAAAATATCGCGAACGCACTCCGGTTTTCCTGGAATGCTGCCGACGTTGTAAATAAAGTCAACGACAAAACAGTGGAGAAAAGTGCCCAGCCCGCACCGTGATAAAAAACCATGAACGCGCTAAGTAGTGATCCCGCTGCAAGTATGAGCGTTGTTTTGTTGCTCCGCGATTTCTGGAATCTCCAGAAGACCATTGCCAGAACAAGAATGGTAAAAAGAAAGATATTCAGTCCTGGTGTCTGATGCCAGAATAAAAAATCAAAACACACGACGAGAATCGGGAAAAGTAAAAGAAAACGTTTCATGTAATTGCCAGGTTACTGTGCAGAAACGGTCATCACCTCTACGTTATTGTGAAAGAGGAAAATTAAACGCGACTGATCAGAAACTTGGACAACCCAACGCAGGGTAATTGATCTTTTTGCGGGTTCCGTTTTTCTCCATAGGTATAGCAAGCACGTTTCCCGCACTCGCCACATAATTCGGAATGGTGTACAGTTTATATCCCGGTGCAGAAGCCAGAATGCTAAAAGTTTGACCACGATATGCAACCGGAACATGCATTTCAAATCTCCCGTCAATCACTTCCGAAGAAGCAAGTGTATCGCCGTTTGCAGCGATTGCAGCTACGCGCGCTCCAGGAACCAGCTGTGTATCACATTTCACTTCTCCGCGGATTACCCAGACCACGGAATCGCTTACCGTAGCGGAAGGCAGTTCTTCGGATGGGACATCAGCCTTTTGCGCGAGCGCTTCACTTTTCGAAATAAATAAACCCAGGATCGTTAACGCAACCATACGTGCAAATTTCCAAACGGCCGAATGAGATTTTTTCTGCATCAACTGGTCATTCCGGAAATGCCCGCATGTTTTTTCACCGCCGCGGGATTTCAGGTAGAGAATAATATCCGCTTCATTCCAGTCCGAAAAATCGACTACCACATGCCTGCACGTACCGCAATAATTTCCACCGGCAACAACTTGCATGAGATCGACATTTTCCGCGCACGGAACAGGAATGTGAAGGTTTCTGGGGAAATGGGGTGTCTGCATATAGGGCAGACGTGTCGGAAGGAAAATGGTTGCCTTTGATCAAAAAAGTACGCAGTAATTCAGTACGCAGTGCGCAGTGGGGTCCGGACATAAAAGCAAAAAGACCTGAAGCGTTTACTCCAGGTCCTTTGTTTCGTATCGTACAATACAGACGAATTTACTGCGCACTGCGTACTGAAATACTGCGCACTGTATCCTACATGCCTAGCTTCTTCTTCAGATTCGTGTCCAGTGCATTCAGGAAATCCTCCGTGTTCAGGTAATGTTCACCCAGCTTCACATTGTTTCCGTGAATACATACCGCGAGATCCTTGGTCATCTTTCCGCTCTCTACGGTTTCCACGCAAACGTCTTCGAGTGCTTTCGCGAAACGGATGAGTTCCTGGTTGCCGTCGAGCTTGCCGCGGAATTCCAATCCACGTGTCCACGCGAAAATTGACGCGATAGGATTCGTTGACGTTGGTTTTCCTTTCTGGTGATCACGATAGTGACGTGTAACCGTTCCGTGCGCTGCTTCTGCTTCCATGATCTTTCCATCGGGAGTAGTCAACACAGAAGTCATCAGGCCAAGCGATCCGAAACCTTGCGCAACGGTGTCCGACTGAACATCTCCGTCGTAGTTTTTGCAGGCCCACACAAATTCGCCGTGCCACTTCAGTGCAGAAGCAACCATGTCGTCGATGAGGCGGTGTTCGTACACGATCTTCGCTGCTTCAAACTGCGCTTTGTAATCGCGGTTGTAGATCTCTTCAAAAATATCTTTGAAGCGACCGTCATATTTTTTCAGGATCGTGTTTTTTGTAGAGAGGTACAACGGCCACTTTTTCATGAGCGCCATATTGAAGCACGACTTCGCAAAACCACGGATCGATTCTTCGGTATTGTACATCGCCATCGCAACGCCATCGCCTTTGAAGTTGTAGACTTCGAAATTCTGTGGTGCTGAACCATCTTCCGGTGTAAACGTCATGGTGAGTTTACCTTTTCCTTTGATCACGGTATCCGTTGCGCGGTACTGGTCGCCAAATGCGTGACGGCCAACGATGATCGGCGCAGTCCAGTTCGGAACCAGGCGCGGTACGTTTTTACAAACGATCGGCTCGCGGAAAACAGTTCCGTCCAGGATATTCCGGATCGTTCCGTTCGGCGACTTCCACATTTGCTTCAGGTTAAATTCCTTCACGCGTTCCTCATCAGGAGTGATGGTCGCGCATTTGATGCCCACCTGGTATTTCTTGATCGCTTCGGCAGCTTCGACCGTTACTTTATCGTCGGTCTGATCGCGGTGTTCAATGCCGAGATCGTAATACTTGATATCAATTTCGAGGTATGGAAGAATCAGTTTGTCTTTGATAAATTTCCAGATGATGCGGGTCATTTCATCGCCGTCAAGCTCAACAACCGGGTTGGCTACTTTAATCTTGCTCATAGTGTGCGTGTGTCTGATTTTTTTGGAAGCGTAATATTACTAAAAATATAATGTGATAATATGCTGATGTGCTAATGGGTTACGGTCAATTTGCTTTCGAAGACGTTTATCCGGAAATTCATTAGCACATTAACTTATTAGCAAATTAGCATATTAATAATCAAGATCAAGATCGAACGTCTGCCTCAGTTTCTGCAGCGCCGGGTTAATTTCCGCCAGCCGCTTGAATTTATCCTGCGAGGTGTAGATCTTCTGTTCACCCTCTTCCTTGCTCAGGATCACCTCCAGCGTAAATACATTATTCCGCAATTTCTCCCGAAGGAAACCCATCAGGGTTGTTTTGTCTGCGTTTAGGCGTTCTTCCACCATTTTGTTGTGGACCGTAAACGTCACCATATTTTCTGCGGCGAGAACCGGTTTGTTCATGGTAAAGGCTGAGAAATCCGTGTTTTTTCCCTTTGATTTGAGATCGTTCGCAAATTCCTGCCAGGCTTGTTCCAGCATGGGTTGCGTGATGAGCTCAGTCATCTTCGCACCCACCATATGCGGAGCCGGCTCGTCCTTTGTGTTTCCGGAATTTTGTTTTTCGGCATTCACGTAGCTGGACAATCCGCCCGTGCTTTTCACAAAAACTTTCTTCGCTACGGGTTGTACAACAGGGGCAGTGGTTGTTGTTGCCGTTGTTGTCGCAGTTACCGGAGAAGTTATGGGAGCCGTTGTTGTGGCTTTCGAAATAGCTTCTTCAACAGCAACCTGCCGTTCTTCACCTTTTTCGCCTTCAACAGGAATAGAAACGCCGGTTCTTTTCTTAAATCCGCCCGCGCCGATATTCGCTACGGAGAAGTCGACGCTATCGTCATTTTTTTTTTCGTCGGACTGAATTCCGTTCAATGCGCAAAGCTGCATCAGTGCAAATTCAACCTGGAGCCTGGGATTTCTCGCCGACTTATAACCAATGTCGCACCGGTTCACAACGCCGAGTCCCTTGAGGAGGATGGCTGAGCTGCAACGTGCCGATTGGTCTTTGTATTTTTCTTTGATTTTCTGACCGGCTTCGAGAAGAACCAATGTTGATTGATCCTTGCACACGAGCAGGTTTCTGAAATGCTCGGCAATTCCTGCGATAAAATTATGGCCATCGAAACCGTTGTTCAGGATTTCGTTGTACACCAGCAGGGTTTGCGGAATTTCATTGGCGAGAATGTGATCGGTAATCCGGAAGTAATAATCGTAATCGAGGATATTCAGATTTTCGATTACGGATTTATACGTCAGGTTATTCCCGGCAAAACTTACCACCTGGTCGAAAATAGAACAGGCGTCACGCAGGGCACCATCGGCTTTCTGACCAATTACATGCAATGCATCTGGTTCTGCAGTCACACCTTCGCTCTTCGCGATATACGCGAGGTGATCTGCAATATCATCAACCTGTATGCGGTTGAAATTGAAAATCTGGCATCGCGATAAAATCGTTGGAAGAATTTTATGACGCTCAGTAGTTGCCAGGATAAAAATGGCATAACGCGGCGGCTCTTCAAGCGTTTTCAGGAATGCATTGAATGCAGCCTGCGAAAGCATGTGCACCTCATCGATCACATATACCTTCTTCGCATTTGGATTGTGTTCCGAAAGTTGCGGAGGAATGCGAACGGTATCTACCAGCAAACGAATATCATCTACGGAGTTGTTCGATGCGGCATCGAGTTCTGAAATGTCAATGGCTTGCCCGGAGTTGAACGACTTGCACGATTCACATTCGTTGCATGCTTCCACATCCGCAGAAAGGTTCACGCAATTGATGGTTTTCGCCAGGATACGCGCGCAGGTGGTCTTGCCTACTCCACGCGGACCGCAAAACAAAAACGCCTGTGCCAGGTGATTGTTCTTGATTGCATTCTGAAGCGTGGTAGTTATGGACGTTTGTCCAACCACCGATCGAAAGGTGGCGGGGCGGTATTTTCGGGCAGAAACAACGAAATTCTCCATCGGGGATGCTAAGATACTTTGAAAATTGTTCACCGTTCCGCGTTGTTAGTTCACTGTTAAAAAGTTCGCGTACACCGGAATTCAGGGCCCTTCCCCCACGATGCAGAACTGTTTAACTATGAACTATTTAACCGTGAACCTTTTAATCCGGAACTATTTAACTCTGAACAATTTAGTATCTTTACCATTACCTAATCAAAGATCAACACACCATGAAAAAAATCTTTACTCTGTCTGGCATCGCGCTGCTTTCGCTCGCAGTTCATGCACAGACTTCACACACAGACAACTTTGACGGATACACTGCCGGACAAGCACTCGGACCACAGTCGACATCCTGGACCACCTGGAGTGGTGCCGAAGGTGGTACTGAAGACGTTCTTGTTGTTAATAACGATGCTAACTCAGCGCCGAATTCCCTGTATTTCTCATCGACCAGCGCAACGGGCGGACCTTCAGACGTGGTTGCGTATTTTGGTGGTCAACACAACACCGGCACGTTCACCTACCAGCAGGATATGAAACTGGATGCAAACAAAGGTGCGTACTTTAACTTCCAGGCAAACACCACAATCGGTCAGCTCTGGGCGCTTGAAGTATATGTCAACCAATCCGGTGCATTTCAGATGTCGAACACCAACGGAGTATTGCTCACCGGAAACTTTCCTACCGGAAGCTGGTTTACGTTGACATTCGATATCAACCTGAACCAGAATATCTGGGATGTTAAAGTGAACAGCTCTTCTGTAGGTTCATTCCAGAATTCAATCAACCAGATTGCTTCCATCGATATTTTCCCGGTGAATGCAGCTCAACCGATTGGTGGAAATAACAATGCCGGTTTCTGGGTTGACAACGTAAGCTGGTTACACACGCCCTATGTTCTGCCTGCGGTTAATGGCGCAATCACAGCATCAGGAATAATTAATCCTGCAACGCGTGCTCCGGGAGTTATCACTGGAATTGTTGGTCAGCAACGTCACCTCGCTGCAACAATCCGCAACCTGGGTGTAGCCGCTATCACTTCCTTTGACATTTCTGTTCTGTACAACAGCGGAACCCAGAACCAAACGGTTACCTCTGTAAATATTGCATCACTGGCTACGTACACGTTTGTTTTCGCTGCTCCAACTACGCTCGCCATGGGAAATATGCCCGTGACTTTTACTATTTCGAATGTGAACGGCGCGGGAGCTGATGGCGATCCGGCTGATAATTCCAGTGTTGCCAATGCCAACATTACCGTAGTACCTGCACCGGGTAAAATGGTTGTCGGCGAAGAAGGTACCGGAACATGGTGTCAGTGGTGTCCGCGTGGAGCGATCTACATGGATTACATGGCAGAAAGCTATGAAGGATATTGGGCAGGTGTTGCCGTGCACAACGGAGATCCGATGGTTCACACAGCCTACGACCTGGGAGTTGGTTCATTGATCGCTGGATATCCAAGCGGACTTGTTGACCGCGGACCGGAAGCAGATCCTTCCACTTTCGAAGGCGAATTCCTTACACGCGTATCTGTTCCTCCACATGCAAGCATCGTGAATGGAGCTGAGTACAGTGTATCCGGAGACTCACTTCATGTATCGCTTACTTACATTTTCGCTATTGCCGGCAGCAACCAATACCGCGTAGCTTGTGTGCTTACCGAAGATTCAGTTACAGGAACTTCCGGTTACAACCAATCTAACGCTTACGCAAACAACGCAGCTGGTCCAATGGGCGGATTTGAATCATTGCCTTCTTCAGTTCCTGCAAGCCAGATGAATTACAATCACGTTGCGCGTGGAATCAGTCCTTCATTCGCAGGATACGCAGGCTTCCCGGCTTCCGTTCCTGTGGGCAGCGTTCACCGCTTCACATTCTCGTTTGCAATTCCTGCAGGATGGGACACTTCAGAATTCCACATTGTAGGAATGCTCATCGCTCCTAACGGTGAAATTGATAACGCATCAAACACCACAGGAGCGGAAGCAATTACGAATGGCTTTGTAACCGGCATCCATATTTTTGGTGGTGAAACTCCGGCTCAACCTGATGCGATGAACGTTTACCCGAATCCTTCTACAGGAATGGCGTTTGCTTCTGTCGACCTGGCTACTTCACAGGAAGTGATCATGACTATCCGCGACGTAACAGGCAAAGTAGTTGCACAGCGCAATTACGGTGAACTGATCGGCG
>DATHKF010000426.1:0-6829 GCA_035489505.1 Bacteroidia bacterium
TAGAATAGACGCCAAGGCGCAAAGCGCGCAGAGGAAATCGCAAAGTAGTGTTGCTATTTCCTCTGCGTTTTTTCTTTGCCCCTTTGCGCCTTTGCGTCTATTTTTGCTGACATTTACAACTCAACTAACTCTTATGTCTGAAAAGACATTAATCCTCAACAGCAAACAGATCAGTCAGCGGTTAAACCGTTTGGCCTGGCAGGTGTACGAACAGTGTTCTGATGAGAAGGAAATCATCTTTGCCGGAATTGGGAAGAATGGTTTTGCCCTGGCGGGACGGATTGCCAAACTGGTGGAGTCGATTTCTTCCGTTCAAGTACGTGTAACGCGCATTGAGCTGAACAAAGAATTTCCGCTCAGTCATCCGATCGATATCGAAGTGAGTTCTGAAGAATGCAAAGACAAAGCGATTCTGGTTGTGGACGATGTTTCCAACTCCGGAAAAACGCTGATGTACGGTGTTAAGCCTTTCCTGGAATTCCCGGTGAAATCAGTGCACACACTCGTGCTTGTCGACCGCGATCATAACCGGTACCCGGTGAAAACGAATTTTGTGGGATTGTCGCTGGCCACTACGATGCAGGAGCATATTTCAGTGGTGCTCGGGGATGAAGATGCGGTGACGCTCGAATAGACGCAAAGCCGCAAAGCGCGCAAAGAAAAAACGCAGAGATCATTTCCCTGCGTTTTTTCTTTTTTATTCTTTGCGCCTGCCTTTGCGGGCTTTGCGCCTTTGCGTCTATTTCCTAAGCTTCCTCTTCATTCTCGGAATCATCATCACCTTCAGTGTCTGCTTCTTCTGTCTCTAAGCCCGGCACAACTTTGTACAGGCGTAAAAACTCGGCGAGGTCAGGGGCCTTGAGGTCCCATGCTTTCACTTTGTAGTGTGCTTTGAGGTAATCAGGTTCGCGCTCCTGGAGCAATTCATGAATGAGTGTCCACAATTCGTGGCCGGTTTTACCACCGAGCATTGGGCGTGAATCACTTTCCGGCTCGAGGCGCTGCATGAGGTGATCGGTGCTCATCTTCAGGTAGATGGTAGTTCCCGATTCGTTCATTTGCTGCATGTTATCGCCAAAGCAGGCTGTTCCGCCGCCAGTAGCGAGCACGAAATCGTCGCTTTCAATAGCTTCAGCGAGTTTTTGTGATTCCACATCGCGGAATGCACTTTCACCTTCGCTGGCGAATACGGCTGCCGCATCTTTTCCAAAATGTTTTTCAATCTCTTTATCAAGATCGATAAAACGAAGTCCGAGTTCAGCAGCAAGGCCTTTACCCAGCGCAGATTTTCCCACGCCCATGAAACCAACCAGAAAAATTCTCATATGATACTTAGTTAATTGTTGTTCTTTCTTCTATTTCCCCGATGGGTAAACTGTAATTGACTGAAACCAGGACGCCTTTCTCGAAATAAAAGTCTGCGAATATATCATCAAAAGTGACACGCCGCTCACCCCATTCGTGCTGTTCTGTGTCGGAAACTTTGTATCCCTTGTCTTCGAGCAGTTTAGTCACCACATTCTCGTGTTTCCCGAAAATGCTCTGACCAAAGAGTAATAAGGGAAACGAACTGTCGATTTCCACACTGGTGAACTTTTCACCGGCATCTTTATCGAAGAAGAGCGAAAAACCCTTGTCCCAGTAGTGACATACCAGGACCATAGAATCGTCCATTCCTTCCAGTTCTTCCCTCTCATCGGGCTCACCAAAATGCCTTACACATTCTGTTGAACCTGACCCAAACGCCAATGGTCCGAATCCTTCACACAATCGAGCTTCCATTCAGTAGTTGGTGGTTTCAAATTAAAAGTAATGAATTTCGCGAGTGTGGTACGACAAATTGTCCACGAAACCGTTCAAAAAATGTGAATAAACTATTTTGTGTATTCACATAGACCAGTATCTTTGCACCCGCGTTTCACACGGAAGCGTGCCGAAGAGGTTCTTCGGGAATGATGATTCCGTAGCTCAGCTGGTAGAGCATTACACTTTTAATGTAGGGGCCCTGGGTTCGAATCCCAGCGGGATCACAAGAAAGAGGTTGTCGAAAGACAACCTCTTTCTGTTTTGTCTACATTCTGGGATTTCAGGTCGCTGCTATGGCGTTCTCTCATTACAAAACGTCTGGTGAACACCCCGACGCGAGTAATCCTTCCAAAATTTCTTCTCCGCTGCCCGGTTAACCTTTACTGCAATAAACCTAAACTCTTCCCTTAACCCTCTCAACCGCCATCTTATACTTAATCATATATGATTTAGATAACTTCGCTTTATCTACTTTGTCCAAACAATCAATAAAAGTAGCGTAGTCCTTTTTTTCCCACGCTATTCCGGCGGCTCTTAAATTTTGGTCATAAAGCAATTGGTCGGTATAATTTCTACTTGCTTCATACACAAAATTCTTAATTGCCTTCAATGTTTCCACAGGAGCAGTAGCAATCCGCTTTCCTTCATTGCTGAGAAATATTTGGATATTTTTAATAAAAACTTCGGTTGGAATAACTTCTAACTGGACAGTGGTATTAAATACAGTCCTTAGTAGCTCATCATTAATGGCGTATGTTTCCTGATCTTCCCCGATATAGAGAGTATTCGAATTCTCCCTGCTGTTGTGCACGAGTATGATACTCACTTGATCAGCATCAAATCGCACATAATTTTCTTTTTGTATGACAAGCTTGAAACCGAGGTTTTGGAGTTCCGGTCCCAGATCATCAACCACAAGTTTGCTAAAGCTCATCAAATTATTTTTTAACTCCCTAATCTCTCACAGAAATCCAATGCATTCACCGGAATTCTACGCTCCGAACAATCTCTCCACATCATCCAAATTCGCATCCGTCCAACGAAAATACTGCAGCGCGGTATTCGGATTAAGTTCGTTTGCTTTCAGCATATCGAGTAGAGAAGTCTGTGCGCCTGCAAGTGTGTGCGACAACACACCGGGCTCCTCGTAAAATTCATACTCAAAGAAACCGTTCGCCCATTCATTTTTATTCTGCGTCTGTGCGGTAATTTCACTGGCGAAAACTTCACGCTTCTCGTTCTGCACATCCAATTTTTTAGCTTTGAAAAACAATGGCTTCCGATGCGCTTCTCTATGGAAATACTCGATGTCGTCCGCTTTTTCAGATCGCGCGATAACCAGCACCGAATCGGAACAGGTTACAACTTCCGTAACCACGTACAGTTCACGGAACGAATAAAGGATTTGTGTCAATTGAATGATCAGCTTTTGCTGGAGATCATTCCAGTTCACAATCTGCACCGATTCCGGATTTTTTGCTCTGAAAAGAAAACCGCCGGCACCTGTGAAAGAAACACCATCAGTGCCCTCACCTCTCCCTGGTTTTGAAACTCCGTCGTTGAAATTCCAATTGGCGGGATCAAGCCGGGTGCCTTTACTCAATTGCACTTCTTCCGGCGCAACAATTCCTTTACGGAAAATATTTCCAAGGACGATCATCTCTCCATTCCTGATCTGGAAAAAATCGCCGGGATACATATTCTGATTGAGTGGTTTGGCCGGAATGAATCCGCCCGTTCGTAAATAAAAATTTCGATAGAAATTTCTGTAGAGACTTGGCATATTTTTTTGATTAATGGAGTGAGCGTACTCACCATTGCTGTTCAGATAACAAGATAGGAAATCGTGAAGTAAAATTTGGCCCGAATGCATTCATAAAAATAACAACACACAGAGCTAGCTGCCGCCGCCCGCAATCTTCCTTCAATCCCTTGGCAACTCAATCAGGCATTTTTTATTACTCCGCAAATTATTTCTCAGCCCGCTTTGCACCTTTCAAATTCACAAGTTGTCCTTCAATAATTATTCTTCGAGGCATTTCTAAAATCTAAAATTCAGCGCACTCCGCGTTTTCGGAACGATTTCCAAAATACGAGGTTCCAAGATTCATCTCGAAAACACATCTTTTTCCCCATGCAACAGCATCAATGCATTATTCTGCGTTCACCGAAATTGCTTAGACTCAAAATTTTCGCACTGATTTCTTTCCGTTTTTTTCTTCCATTTCAAATTTCAAATCATCACATGATCGAAATTTTTATTTTTTATCCGTTTGCAAACGGCTACGAGATTTTTTTTTCAAAGTTTCATCGCGTTGCAAAAAAATAATCACGCATGGTTATCAACTGTTTAGATAAAAAACCAAAATAAATAATCGCGTAACTATTGACTTTCATTTTTTGTTGTACTTAATTAGCAGTGTTGCTTTCACACAACCCATTGTTCCCTCAGTTCAATGTGAAAGCAAAGTGTTAGAAGAAAAGGACCCTACCTTTTGTGCTGTAGAAACCGGATCGCTGCTTAGATTCTTCCGGTCGTTTTAAAATTGTTCCATTCATTAACCAGAACACACGTGTGCAGTTTCTCCCCTGCGCCCGGATGGTTCGACTTTTTTACCCGATGAAAATCAAAACGATTTCAACGGTGTGGAAATGCTGTCTGCTACTCTTAACAGTAGCCTTAAATACTATTGACTCATTCGCACAAAGCGACACTACGATGAACCTGGAGAACACAAATCGAAAACTGATAACAGCCGGCGCAGGATACCTCACCGCAGGTTACCAGTATGGTTTGACTCCGTATGCGATGATGGATTCAACAGTTGGCGGATTTTTTTCCATCGAAGGAAATCAGCAGGTGAATATCGCCAGTGCACCGATAAATATTTCAGGACGATACAGCACGCTGAGAAACGTAACAGGTCTCAACAATTCCATTCACGTTTCATTTGACGCAGCCGCTTACAAAGAACAACTCCGGCAACGCGCAAAACAAAAAGCGGTCAGCTACAAAGACAGTATCGTGAACATGCAATCGCTGGAACAGAAATACACACAACGTTTGTATTATCTCCAGTACCTGAACACGCTCTCGCCGGAGCAATACAAAAAGAAATTTCCGCAACAACCTGCTCTGCCCGGTGTTGATTCGCTTCAACCAAACATTCCGAAAACCGATAGTCTCGTTCCGGATGTGCAGGTTCCAAAATATGCATTGCCATCTTTATCGCTTCCAACCGGCGAAGGATACAAAGACAGCTTGTCCACGATCATCGAACAGCAACGCATGCTGCTTGACTCGATCCGGAATGTGCGCAGCAGGTTTGAAAAACTTCAACATCTTACGGATAGTATTTCCGCAATGAAGAACGGAGAACTTCCTTCGGCCGGACAATTGCCCTGGTTAAGTCGCGTCCGTTCATTCGAAGCCGGGTTGTGTTACCCGATGTTGTCTCCGTTTTCATTGTATGGAATTCCGTTGCGCGGATTTGTTACCGAAGTGGAAACCGGAAAAATGTACTTCGCTGCATCAGCCGGAAAAACCATCAGCAACCTGATGTTCACGCAAAGCCTGCTGGAAAATAATATCAGCAATGCGCGCAACCTGTACAACTTCTTTGATTTTACCAATGTAGAATCAGGACGAACAGTTGCGGCAGTTCGCGTTGGTGCCGGACAAAAAGACGGAAACCATATTATCGCCGGGTTGCTGTGGGGAAAAGGATTGCAATCTTATTGGCAGGACAGTTCCGTGACTTTGAATACGGCGGAGACAGAACAAAATGTTGTTGCAGACATCGACGCGTCATTCCGCCTGGGCAAAATACACCAGTTCAGTTTCAATTACGCAAAGTCTGTGATCCGGAATACCAATACCGCAATTGAAAACGATACTTCCGGACAACCACGGCTCACCGATCCGGGATACCGCTCACATGCGGCGCAGGTAAAATATACCGGCGTAATTCCATGGACGCATACTGGAGTGAGCGCAACTGTGCGTTGGATCGATCCGTATTTCAGAAGCTACGGTTCCGGTTTTGTACGTCCCGACAATGTGCGTTTTGAAATAAAAGCAGAACAGTCGCTCGGCAAAAAATGGAAGCTCCAACTGATGTACAGGCAGGAACAAAACAACCTGCTTGGATTGTACAACGATGTGACGTTGCTGCGTTCCGGAGGCGTTTCACTTCAGTTTAAAGGTTCGTCGCGTTTCCAGTGCCGCGTGTTGTATCAGCCCGTAGTGCAACAGGTATCGGGTGATACTCTTGTTTTCCGCAACGACAACCAGATGGTGAATACTTCTTTCACCTGGCGTCCGAAAACAGGAAAATGGAGAACTACGATCACCGGCGTGGGCAGTTATTACAAACTCCTCGATGGTGTAGCAAACCGCGAATACACCAACACACTTTTCATCGCGCGTACACAATCCAAAAAAGGATGGATGTTCGGAGCGAATTATTCCTTGTACACCATTTCACCGGACGATTCACTGTACACCGACAATGGAATTGCGATGATCGAGTCGGGCTACACCACAAAAAAAGGCTGGTCGATAATTGGTGGTTACAAATTCGGACATTTTTCCGATGGACATACCGAATCGGGATTCATGGCGCAGGGAACTGTACCGCTCTGGAAAAATGCGTCGCTCGTGATTGAAGGTCAAAGACTCATCCGCGGCGATTTCTACAACATGTACAGCAAGGAACTCTTTGACAGTTTTCCCTACCTGCTCAGCACACGCTTACAGTTAACCTGGTAATACAACGCACGATGAAACTGAAAAACGTTATACTCATTCTTTCACTGGTAGCCGGAGATCATTTCCTCGGCGCACAGGTTACTGTCTCCAGTGCAAACCTACAACCGTTCAATGTAACCCCGGCAACAATTTGCCAGGCCGTTTTGCTGAACGGGCCCGGGGAAACCAACGTGAGCCTGGATGCAAAAATATTCAACTCCGCTGGAGAAGTTCTGCTGGCCGTACGCACGCAACCGATACACCTGCATGCCG
>DATHKF010000427.1:0-2581 GCA_035489505.1 Bacteroidia bacterium
GGTGTTTGCCGTACCGGTTGCAGCGTTTACAGCGGGGCCTCAACCGACAACCATTCTGAACCCGGTGGTCACGTTTACGGATGCATCAACCAACGCGGCATCGTGGCTGTGGAGTTTCGGCGATCTCGCTAACTCATCGTCGACCGATCAGCATCCAACGTTTACATATCCCGATCCGATCTGTTACCTCGTTGAACTCGAAGTAACATCTTCAGACGGATGCGTAGACACAGCAGTGCAACTCGTTTGTATCGATCCGGATGTAATTATTTACGTGCCGAATACATTCACACCGGATGAGAACGGACTGAACGATGTGTTCATCCCGGTATCGCAAGGCATCAATCCGGATAAATACGAATTCTGGATCTTCGACCGTTGGGGCAATATGATTTTCTACACCGACGATCTCGATGAAGGTTGGGATGGAAAAGTATTAGGCTCGAATGAAATTTGCCAGATCGACACGTATGTGTGGAAGATCAAGTGCCAGGATATTTTGGATAAGCGGCATGATCTGATTGGGATTGTGAATTTGATCCGGTAATTTTTTAACCACAGAGATCACTGGGAAATTTCACAGAGGTTCACTGAGTAGTTTGGAACAACCAACTCTTAGTGAACCTTTCTGTTTGCTTTAACTTCGTGGTAATTCTCTAAAACCTCTCGGTGAACCTCAGTGAAAAACACTCAGTGCCCCTCTGTGGTTAATTTTTGCAGCCTCCAGATCTTCTCCACATTCATCATCGTCGCTTCCCTCCTATTCAGGCATACTCCACCTTCTTCTTCAACCCCTTCAGTTTGTACGTCCTGTTAAAAGCCTCCTGGTTCATTTTAAACCGCTCCGCCAGTTTTCGGATCACATCTTTGGAAAGCCCCTTTTTGTAATTCAGCACTTCCGAAACATAGCTCTTGTTTACATCAAGAAGTGCTGCGAGGTCCTTCGCTTTCATTTTATGATCTTTCATTAAAGACTTAATCAATTCGACCGGATCAAGACTACGAAAGGTTCTATGCTCAGCATCCCATTTTTCGATGAGTACAGTGAGCAAGTCAATTTCGTCCTCAATGGCATTTGTTTTTTCTCCGTCGGCAAAAACAAGATCGTGAAGTATCTGACAATACTTATCGTATTGTTTATCAGATGCGATTACTTTATACTTCATTGTTGTCATAGCACTGTAATTTTAGTAATCAAATACTGTGTATTGTTTCCTCGCGTCGCACAAATAGTCATATTCAGCGTGTGTCCCGATCCAGCATACAAACAAGTGAACCTGCCTTTTTCCAAAGCCGTACTTGCATATCATACGATAATTATTCCCACCTATATCAAATACAACTCTCGAAGAGCCATTCAAAAGCAAATCAGCAGACCCAAATGTTCGTTTAATGTCATCCGGCACATTCCAATCGGCCTGCGTTATTCTTAGAAACCACTCTTCAAATGAAGATTCACTTCTTGCCTGTCCTTTGACGTATTCCTTGATCGTCTTCTCTTTTACCAAATGTATTCTCATATAAATATACGCATAATAAATTTAAAAGTTCGCTTTTGGTGAACTTTTATTTAAACTCCGAAATCGTTGAAATGGATTAAATGCAAAGGACATAGCTCCGCACCTCAAACCATTTTGCGAAAAGTAAATCCTTTTCCTGGCTCAAGTCGGTAACAAACAATTGTAAACGGATAAAGCGCAAAACCAGGCAGGGCGTGGCGTTGGCGCAGGAAGACATTAAGGAATACGTATGAAAATACTACGAGGTGTCACCGGAAATAGCTCGGTGAACCTCAGTGAAAAACACTCAGCGCCCCTCTGTGGTTAATTTTTCCAGCCTCTAGATCTTCTCCACATTCATCACCGTCGCTTCCCCACTGATCACCACATCACCCGTTGCTTTATCAGCAATAATCGTCTCCACAGTCGCGCGGTGTTTTTCTTTGTTCACTTCTTTCACCGTCATCTTTACTTCGTAGGTAACCTCTACAAACATCGGGCGCATGAACGCCATCGACTGTTTCAGGTAGATTGTTCCTTCGCCGGGAAATAATGTACCGAACACTTTAGAGAAAACACTTCCGCCGAGAAATCCGTGCATGATGGGTTTCTTAAACATGGTGCCGGCAGCGTACGCCGCATCAAGATGTACCGGATTTTTGTCGCCGGTTACTTCTGCAAATGTGACAACCTCATCCTGGGTGAATGAAAATTCGTGCGAATACGTTGTGCCTTGTTCGATTGACATAAGAGTAAGGTTTGAAGTTGCCACGAAGATACCAAGTCACAAAGTGCACGAAGTTCCTGTGGGATTAAGGTTTTATGGTTGCCACTAAGACTCTAAGGCGCAAAGATACACGAAGGAGTTTGTATCGCTCATTAACCTTATATCAACCAAAAGCACTTCGCGTTACTTAGCGCCTTAGTGGCCATTTTTTGACGAAGATGCACCAAGTTCTTTTGATTTTAAAGTGTCTTCATTCTTTGTGGTACTTTGAGTCTTCGAGCCTTAGTGGCAAATTCTCCAGCTCGCGGAATTAATGTAAAAACCCCGTTCCCGTAAAACCAGGAACACATGAATT
>DATHKF010000428.1:0-2941 GCA_035489505.1 Bacteroidia bacterium
CTGGGTTGGTCTGGCTTCCAATGGCATATACATTAAGTTTTTTGAGCGGGTCAATAAACTCACACTAATGGCCATTCATGACAGGCCGCTTGGCGACGGGTATGCAAATATTAATTTCACTAACCGACCACTTATCCTATCTGATTTAGACAGCACTGTGCTGGCGAAGTGTGTTGGAAGCAAGATAGAGTTAAGACCTCTCAGTTCCAGTGCATACAGGGGTCTATACCAGAGAGCGGTTAATAGCGGATTCCAGCGGATGCATGAACAGTTCGCAGTGTCGGATTTTTCCTTCAACTACTTCTCTTCGCTCGAACCTATCAACGAAAATATCATTACGGAGACATCGTTGTTTGAGCTGGTATTTGGCACGCGATCCGCATACAGTCAATACAACTGGGAACTTTTCTTCCACATTCCGATGCTGGTGGCTACCCGTTTGTGTCAAAACCAACGTCACGAGGAAGCACAAAAATGGTTTCATTACGTATTCAATCCGAATACTACCCGGGAAGGAGAAGTCCCTGCACGTTTCTGGAATTTCAAACCGTTTGCGGAATATACAGGACTTACAAGTATTCGCGAACTGACCGAAAGCACAGAAGGCAGTCTTGATTACCAGGAATTCGAAGCGGAGGTGAAAAAGTGGGAAAAGAATCCTTTTAATCCGCATCTCATTGCCCGCGCACGACCAGTTGCATACATGCGGTGGGTGGTAATGAAATACATTGATAACCTGCTCGAATGGGGCGATATGCTTTTCCGTCAGGATACCATGGAAAGTCTTAATGAAGCAACGCAGCTGTATATGCTTGCGTGGAATATTCTGGGAAGTCGTCAGGAAGAATTACCCGGGCTTGCTCATCCCGATAAATCGTTTTCCGATATCCAGGAAGAACTCGATCCGCTTTCGAATACCGATGTACAGGTATTGGAAGAACGTATTGCCAGTAGTTATACAGAGGCACGCACCCGGGAGAATATAATTGTTCAACAGAACAGTACAGTTCCTGCTACACAATATACCGTGAACAATAATTTCGGACAGGAACCTATCACGCCGGAATTGGAAACAAGCGTTCAGGCGGAATTGTACATTCTCAAAACAAAATACTTTTGCACTCCGCCCAATGATAAGCTCGCAGGCTACTGGAACTTTCTGGGCGACCGGTTTTTCAAGTTGCGCAATTGCCGGAACATCGAAGGGGAATTCCGGATGCTTCCGCTCTACGAACCACCGATCGACCCTGCGTTACTTATCCGCGCGCAACAGGCAGGAATTACAATTGCTGACGCGTTGGCTTCTGCTTCGGACAACACAAGACCCCATTATCGCTTCGTTTATCTTTTACAAAGAGCGATTGACTTCGCCAATGACTTGCGCACCATCGGTTCTTCGTTGTTGTCTGCCATTGAGAAAAAGGATAATGAAGAATTATCGCTCCTGCGCTCAAGGCATGAACAGGCCATGCACAACACTGTCCTGGAGAATCGCCGGCTACTTATTCAGGAAAGCAAAGAATTGCAAAGCGCACTTGAATATAGTTTAAGCATAGCACAACGACGCGAAGAATTTTATCGCAGCCGTCAATTCATGAACAGTTCCGAAAACATGCAGTTCATTCTTACAGCACTAACAAGCAGAATGCAGTTCATGAGTCAGGGCCTGCACCAGGTTTCGGCATTGGAAAAAGCCGCATTGGATTTTTATGCTGGCTATGCTGGAATGGGAGGACTGGCTGTTACTTCGGGTGGAGGAAGTAAACTGGGAGATGCATCCGATAGTGTAGCGGAATCATTCTCAAAAATGGCATCGATTTTCAATATCTCAGCGTCGGAAATCGGACAAATGGCTTCTTACGGTCGTCGATATGAAGAATGGACGCATCAGTCAGAACAGGCTGGCGATGAAATCACCCAGATTGAAAAACAAATTCTCGCCGCCCAGATCCGTATTGCGCTGGCGGAGCACGAATTTCGTAACCAGGAGCTGCAGATCGAGCAGGCTGTTGAACAGTACGAACTGATGACAGCGAAATTTTCCGGGAAGGAATTGCATCAATGGATGATCACGCAGTTCAAGGCAATTTACTATCAAGCCTACCAGGCCGCCGTGAAAATGGCGCAGAAAGCAGAAGCGGCTCTCAAATATGAATTACCTCCATTGACCCCACAGACTTACATTCGTTATGGATACTGGGATAGTATGAAAGCAGGTCTCATGTCCGGCGAAAAACTGCATCACGATCTGAAGCAAATGGAAGTGGCGTATATCACCAACAATAAACGTCTCCACGAAATCACCAAAACCGTTTCCCTCGCGATGGTATCCGCACAGGAACTGGTCAATCTGAAAAATAATGGAAGCTGTGGCTTCCATGTTCCGGAAACATTGTTCAATCTCGACTTCCCACAGCACACCGGTAAACTGAGACGCATCAAAGCTGTTTCACTATCGGTTCCTTGTGTAACGGGTCCATACACCGGCGTGAACTGTATTCTCACTGCAACTTCAGAAGGAATGAGCTCATCTATCGCAACAAGCACCGGGCTGAATGATACAGGTATCTTCCAGTTCAACTTCAGCGACGAACGTTACCTGCCGTTTGAAGGAATGCCGGTAGATTGTGATTGGACCATTGACATGAATTCCGGGTTGCATGCATTTGATTTCGGTTCCATCAGCGATGTGCTGCTTCACATTCATTACACAGCAGATCCTGATTTGAACACTTCTGCGGTAATCACAGCGGGGGGTGAGTCCGGTCCGGATAGCGGCTCACTGCCACTTACGCGATACATCAGTCTCCGCAACGAATTCGCCGACGAATGGATACGGTTCAAAAACAATCCGCAACCAAACCTGGAAATTCCGGTAACTGAAAAATTGTTCCCGTACATGTTCAGGCAGGAAGCGATGGATGCAATCGGGTTGGTTACG
>DATHKF010000429.1:0-5688 GCA_035489505.1 Bacteroidia bacterium
TTCCGATGTTTTCGTTCAAAGTGAAATCGCTGAAATGGAAGGGCAATGAGATCCGGTACATTTTCCTGCTGATCGCGGCAACACTTTTTGCCCTGCTGAAACTGGGTGCGTTGCCGCTGGTTATCGTTGCTTACATCACACTTTCAGTGATTTATGCGCTGACAAAAAGGAGTTCTCAACAGGCCTGAGCGGTTTACGAACAAACCCGGAACGCTGCGCCCGGAACCCGAAACCTTTGCTAAATTTGCACCGGATTCCATGAGCATATTAGCACATTAGCAAATCAGCACATTATCAAATCAGACCAATGAAATTTGTAGCAGAAATCGACGTAATGCCGCTCAAAGCGCTTCTCGACCCACAAGGAAAAGCAGTAACCGGCAGCATGAAGAATCTTGGATTGCCCGAGATCGACAACGTACGCATCGGTAAACACATCACACTGGAAGTGGAAGCCCCTTCGAAAGAAGTGGCGCACACGAAAGTGGATGAAGCCTGCAAGAAATTGCTTGCCAACCAGATCATGGAATTCTATGAATTTCACCTGGTAGAAGCGAAATAACCGTACCGGCTTTTCCGGAAATCTCCTGCAACATGAAGTGGTATGCGTATCCGTTGGCGTTGGTGGCTTGGTTGCTCGTGGCGATTTACATTTTCATTTTTACGTGGAATTACATCGGCGATCACGCCCGCCCCGATTGGGATTATTTCCTGCTGATCGTTGCCGCAATTTTTCTCGGTGTTTCATTCGTATTGACGCGTTTCAAATTCGCCTGGGAACTTGAAGTGGTGATCCAGGTTGTTTTCGTACTCGGTCCGCTACTCTGGTATCTCAACCAACGCGAACCGTACAGACCACCGGTGTATGTGTTCATGATCGAAGCGGGTTACACGGGTGAAGTGCGGGCGACGTTCACCAACGATGAAAACACGAAAACACAGGTGAGAAGCACAGCCGACACATTGTATTTCCGTTTCAACGGCGAAGGACAGATTTTGCTCAACGAAGATTTCCGCACCGTTCGTGAAGCAGTTGCCAGCCGGTTCTATTTCCTGTATCCCGACGGATCACGAAAGAAAATCGCTATTGTAAATAAAAATGCTGTTGTAAAAGCAGACTCCACTTCCTTCTCAGCGTACGAAGACACACTGCACTCCGTGAAAGGAAAAATTGAATACATCTCCTGGCAACTCCAGCGCAGCGACCGTTTACATCATTAGCACACTCCCGCGACGGCCCTGCTCCCCTGAACTCCTGCTTCCTGAACTCCTGCCTCCTAAACTCCTGCTTCCTGCACTTCCTAGTCCTGCGGTGGTTCCGGCGCTGACGAATACCCGACTTTCTTAGGCTTAAGTGTCTTCGGGAAAATCACGTTGATCAGTTCATCGTCTGTTCCCAGCAATGAAATGGAAATTCCATTCACCACTTTCATCGGAACATCAAATTTCAATTTAGGCTTGTAGTCTTCGTACGTTCCATCCTGGAGTTTGCGCTGCATCGAAACAATCACGCCACCTTTCACTTCCACTTTGCCGGTCCAGCATTGCGCCTCAGCTCCTGTGCGAACAGTGATGATCACGTCTTCGTGAATTCCATCTTTTACGTCTTCAGCTCCGCGCTCTTCAAATTTCTGTTCCCACTTGGTATAGCAATTACTTGGTGGAGTAGCGGGCGTTTGAGCAGTAAGAGCAGCACAAATGAATAACCCGGCAAATGCGGTGTAAATTTTTTTCATCTCGTGGTTGTGTTTTGGACGATTCTAAAGATAACAAAATCCGTACCGCTCCTGTGACCGGGTTGCGACCTGCACCCAAAACTTTTTACCTCATTTTTGATATAAACAAAAACTTTATACATTTGTCATGTATTTGTGAATATCGGAATTTGAGCTTTTTGATTTTTGGGAGATATATGTTTGTAGAAAACAACCACGGCGGCACGGCGACACAGCGCATTACTTATCTGTTTCCTGCGTCGGCACAGCGTCGGAGCAAATCGCTTCGCGACTTAATGCCTTATCCCAAATGTGTTTGTGCACCAATATCACGAAGTGATATTTACCAATGCCGTGTCGATGTGGGCAATGGTTATCAAATCCCAAGCGCCGTGCCGCCGTGGTTATTTAAATTAAGTGTCTTGAAGAAATAGCTGTCTGAATTCTGGAGAATTTAAAATTTGAAAAATTTATTTTATGTCATTGGTAAAAACATTTGGATGCGCGGTCTTCGGGATCGAAGCAACGGTGGTTACGATTGAAGTGAACATCGACACAGGAATCAACTTTCACATCGTAGGATTGCCCGACAGTACGATCAAAGAATCGCAGCAGCGGATTGACGCGGCCATGCGCAACAACGGCTACCGGATTCCCGGAAAAAAGATCACGATCAACCTCGCGCCTGCGGATGTGCGCAAAGAAGGATCGGCGTACGATCTTCCGATTGCTATTGCGATGCTCTCTGCTTCGGATCAATTGAAAAGTGATTTCCTCGAGAGCAGTATCATCATGGGCGAGCTTGCGCTCGACGGTGCACTTCGTCCGGTACGAGGTGCGTTGCTCATGGCTGTGCGTGCCCGCGATTCTGGTTTCGGACGCATCATCGTGCCGGCTGAGAATG
Source organism: Bacteroidia bacterium (assembly GCA_035489505.1). Taxonomy (GTDB): domain Bacteria; phylum Bacteroidota; class Bacteroidia; order Palsa-965; family Palsa-965. The sequence goes on from DATHKF010000429.1 coordinate 2,620, forward strand.
CGGAAGAAGCTGCAGTCGTGGAAGGCGTAGAAGTATTCGCCATGAATCACATCGTGGAAGTGATCTCCTTTCTCAGTGGAGAAACGGTGAGCCTCCCGGTGAGATACAAACCGAGATTACTCGAAGCCGGTTCCGAAAACGAAGAGTATGATTTCGCAGATGTCTGCGGACAGGAAAATATCAAACGCGCATTGGAGATTGCTGCCGCAGGTGGACATAATATTCTCATGATCGGTCCGCCGGGAGCGGGCAAGACGATGCTGGCGCGAAGACTGCCGGGAATTCTTCCGCCCATGACGATGCATGAAGCGTTGGAAACAACAAAGATTCATTCGGTCGCCGGAAAAACCGGGAAGCACAAAGGACTCGTCACGCTGCGTCCGTTCCGCGCACCGCATCATACGATCAGCGACGTAGCGCTTGTGGGCGGCGGCGGAGTTCCGCAACCCGGAGAAATTTCACTCGCGCACAACGGCGTTTTGTTTCTCGATGAACTTCCCGAATACAAACGCACCGTGCTCGAAGTGATGCGCCAACCACTGGAAGATCGCGTGGTCACCATTTCACGTGCAAAGTTTTCCGTGAATTACCCTGCGGGATTTATGCTCGTGTCTTCGATGAATCCATGTCCGTGCGGGTATTACAATCACCCGGAGAAAGAATGCGTGTGTCCGCCGGGAACCGTGCAGAAATACCTCAACCGCATTTCCGGACCGTTGCTTGATCGCATCGATATTCATATCGAAGTCACGCCGGTTAGTTTCAGCGAGCTCACGAAAAAAACGCGCGCAGAGCACAGCACGGCCATCCGCGAACGTGTGATGCGTGCACGTGATTTTCAATTGAACCGTTTCGCGAAATTCGAAGGCGTTCATTGCAATGCACAAATGAATTCGGGTTTGCTGCGCAACATCTGCCGCATCGATGAAGCCGGAATGGCCATTCTCAAAACCGCCATGGAAAAACTCGGACTTTCCGCGCGTGCGTACGATCGCATTCTGAAAGTTTCACGCACCATTGCGGACCTGGATGGAAGCGCGACAATTGAATCGGTGCATTTGGCGGAAGCGATTCAGTATAGGAGTTTGGATAGGGAGAATTGGGCTGCGTGAGAATTACTTTTTCTCCGGTATGCACTTTGAAAACTGAATGCTCATCTAATCATTTTGAAATTGTACGGGCACAGAATCTGCGGAATCTGCGAAATCAGCGGCGAAAAGTAATCACTACTTCCTGTTCGCCTCCAGCAAATGCTCATCCTCCGGCAAATGCCCATACACCTCTTCGAAAGTATACCGGCAATATTCATCATCCGGAAATTTCTGCGCACGGTGCCGCGAGTAATGCAGAAACTTGTTGTAGTTTTTCTCGTCGTGGAGCGTATCGATGAACTCCGAATATTTTTCGTAGTTCGTGAAAAAATCTCCGGCGAGAAGATGGTGAAGAATGTTGTACGCGTTCGTGAATTTGGTGAAACCCGTGTCGTCTGATGGTCCAACGTGCGAAAAATTCAGGACATCCGGATTGTAAAACAAACGCACAAATTTCTCGATGAGTTTGTAACCACCGTTGATGTCCACGAATGTTTTGGTGAACGCAGCCTGGCCGGCTTCACGTCCTTCGCGGAGTTGTACGTCAACCGCATCCGTCACACGTTTGGCTGTTTCCATCGCGGCAAACAATCCGCTCGAAAAAATCGGATCAAGAAATGCACCGGCATCGCCAACCATGGCCCAGTTTTCTCCGTGTTTTTGTTTTACTGAATAAGAGTAATCGCCAATCGTCTTCGCATCGTGTTCCGGAATGGATTCACCTAAAATTTCTTTCAGGCATTCGGCTTCCGCGAGTTCGTGCATGTAGAAATCATTCACCCAGTTGTCGCCGGTGAGTTCTTTTTTTCGTTCACGCACATATTCGTTGTTCACGCTTACACCAACGCTCAGGTAATTTCTCCCGATCGGAATTACCCAGAACCAGCCTTTTTTGTCGCCACCGAGATAAATGAGTTTGATCAACCCGGCATTCAGCGACTGGTCGTATTTGTTGTTGGTCCAGCGCCGGTAAAACGCAACGCGGTTCAAACCTTCATACGGTGTTTTATCATTCAGTTTTTTCGCAAGAAAAGAACCTTGTCCGCTCGCGTCGATAAGAAACCGTGCAGAAAATAGTTTATCCGTTCCGTTTTTTTCGGTCACGGTAATTTTTACTTCGTCCGGGTTGCTCTTATCGATCTCTTTCACCGCGTGTTCTTCCAGAACTTCTGCACCGAGTTTTTTCGAATGGTCCAGCAATACTTTATCAAAGGCTGCACGCGCTACGTGAAAAATATTTCCGGCACCGTCTTTCAGGATACGTTCGAAGCACCACACCGATTGACGTTTCCCGTCTTTGTCAACAAAATTTATTCCCGGTTTACGCGTGGCCATTTTCTCCACGTCCTTCAGCACGCCCATATCGCGCAGGTGATAAAAGCAATGCGGGATCAGCGATTCTCCCACGTGTTCACGCGGAAATTTTTCTTTTTCAAAAACAACAACGCTGTAACCTTTCATACGCAGGTAAGTCGCTGCAGAGGATCCCGCAGGACCGCCACCAATAATTGCTACATCGTATTTCATTGCCGATAAAGATAGCGATGTATCCTTTTTATTGCGCGAGGTTATAGACGTAAAAACACAATGAAACACATCTTCTCCATACTGGGGATATTCTGCTTCGCTTCGGCAATGGCGTGCGGAATTCACCAGTTCAAAGTCCCGCTGAACCAGCGCGGCTTTTACAATCCAGCCGCTATTTGTCCGTACTGCCAGGGCTCGGCATATCTTGCCACCGGCGCTTTTGCTGGACTTGATTCAGACGAATTCGGGTTATTCATCACCGCAGGTCACGACGGCGACAACGCGGTGCACGGTGCATGGGATTTGACGTATTCGTATTCATCAGGTTCCGATTATTCGATGAGTGCATACAGCACGCGATACGCCTGGAAGCAGGATATCGGTTCATGGAAACTGGCCGCAGGCATGCGCGCATCGTGGATGAATTACACGCTGCTGAAAGCAACACCTG
>DATHKF010000430.1:0-3848 GCA_035489505.1 Bacteroidia bacterium
GACCGGAAACGGAACTTCGTTTGCATCACCGGTTTTGTGCGGCGCTGTGGCTTGCCTGTGGCAGGCGCATCCAACCATAAACAACATGACGATTGTGAATACGGTTCGCCAGGCAGGAAGCCTTTTCGCCACGCCCGATTCGAGTTACGGATTCGGTATACCGGATTTGTGTGCAGCGAATTTATTTCTTTCAGGAAGTCCGTTTACACCGGGCAATACAGATCAGATCATCGGCGTTTCTGCCAATCCGTTCTCCAACACGTTCTCGTTTTCATTCTATTCCGCAGCTGAGCAGGACATCACGGTTCGCATTACAGACATGCGTGGAAGAATTATCACGGAAGAAATGATGTTTGCAGCGGGTGGCGCGATCAATTACTACACGATCAACCAGCTGGAAACACTTGCAGATGGCGTGTACGTGCTGAGCGTGATGACGACGAATGGGGTGATTACACGGAATATTGTGAAGAACGGGGAAAATTAATTTACCAAGGCGACACGGCGGCACAGCGGCACAGCGTTCAGTTTGTAACCCGCGCGACGCGGTGCGTGGAAATATCATTTTGTCGTCTCATTTCAATGGGAAATATTTTTTTAATACATTAAATCGCAAAGCGATTTACTCCGTCCTCCGTGCCGCGCGGGTAACATTTGAGTTACGCGCCGTGCCGCTGTGTCGCCGTGGTGAAATAAGAAAGGAATGTACAGTCATACCGTTTGCGAGGAAGGGATTGCTTCGCTTCGACCGCAATGACGTGGTAAAAATCGTCTTCGAAGAAAAAGGATTGCATCGCCTCGAAGAAAGGCAATGAGGTTAAAAAGCCGACGGCACCTGCCCGTAAATAATCTGCAGTTCACTCGACGCGCCTTTCTCCACCGAACGGAAGAAGCCGGATTTAATCACCTGGTCGATCTTTGAATCGTCGATGTACACAGCCAGCACCACATCGCTTCGCGTGAGCACCGAATAGTAAGCTCCGCCTGCGTTCTGTTCGGCCAGCGCTTCATTCACCATGTCCATGATCACCGGACTGCGAAGCCCGTTCTGCGTGGCCAGGTCGCGTTCATACGCCTGTCCGTTGAGTGAGAAGCGGACACCGCGCACGTTGCTTTGCCCGATCGGCTGATCGCTTACTCCGTCCGGTTCAAAATTGCCACGCGATACACGCGACATGTACATGAGAAGTTCTTCGTACGGATTGTAATCGTTCAGCGTGTCGAACATCAGCGTGCAGAAGAACGTATCTACGAAATCGAGAATGTCTTCCTGTTTGTAAATGGAATTCTGGCGGATCTCGGTTTTCGCTTCCTGGTACCATTTGTCTTTCGGATCAACGAGGCCGGTTGCTTCAAACTTGGCAAGTTCAGCGTCGACTTTAGCTGTTGTGTACACGTTGAATTCCTGTTCCGGTTCGATGGCCAGTTCAGGAATGTGCATGATTGAATCAGCCTGTTGCTGCGTAAGTCGTAAAAGTCCCATGCGCGTGATGTCGAGATTGCCCATGAAATCATCGTAGGCACCCGAGTCGCGTGTGGCCGTGAAAAATTCCACGAGGTACAAACGCGTATTCTTATTTGAGTCGGCCAGCATGGTGTTGTACATCCGGTACACGAAATTATCAACCGGCCAGTCTTCGAAGTAATAGAGTTTGCGCGAGTACCACGAATTGCCAAAACGCTGTTCAAACACCACCCACCCGGTGTCTTTGTCGGAAGGCGTTTCCGGCAGGTACTCGTGGCGCACCTGGTTTGATTTCAGATCGGGATACTTTGCACCGATTGTATCACTCAACGCTTTGTATACATCGTGTGGCGCGCGGCCGTTCAGTGCAATGTCAATATCGAGCATATCACCGGCTGCAACCATCAGGTTCTTCATGCCGTTCAGGGAATCTTCGCGGAAGACTTCAGTGAGTGAATCCAATTGCTTCTCCGAATATTTTTTCAGGAAGCCGTTCCGCCGGAGAGTTTGAACACCTTCTTTGAAATAATCGCGCTCGACGACAGCAGTTGTGTCTGGATTTTCTTTCGGCTTATCGTCTCCGCAGGAGAACAGCAATGCGGCAGGAAGAAGCAAGAGGTAGAAGTAATGTTTCATAAGAGGTTAGTGGCCTTCATTATATTGACTGTAATACGCTTCGAACGCATCCATCATATCGCCCCAGGTGAAAACAGATTTCGGGGGAACGGGATAAGTCCGTGCAAAACCGGAGAACGCATTCCATTCGGGTTCGGTCATGCCCAGCTTGCCGAATGTTTCGCGCATCGCTGCAATTTTATTCGCATCGAATGGGGTAGAGCGGAGGCTGTCGAGTGTTGTGATCTGCATGTGCAGCTGCGAATAAGCCTCTGTAGTTTTGAATTCATCGAGGTGAACGATAAAATCATTGTACGTCACCGTGGCGTTGCCCTTTACGCGTTCTTCACTCAGCCAGCTGGAAAGGAGATTAGGAACGACGTAACGAAAATCAAAACTATCGACGCAGTAACCGAGTTCCTGTAAGTCGTACTGCAACTGATCGAGTTCGCTGTCGGAAGGAATTCTCTTTTTCAGGATGGAGCAATCGTGTTTCACGAGAATCTGTTTTCCATCAGCAGTAACGATCGTATCGACAAGGATCGAGTTGGTATCGGTTGTTACGACCTGTGGAGTGTCCGCGCCGTTGTTGCCAGCTGGTTTATCGTCAGTGCACGCTGCGAACAGGAAAAGGAAGAAAAACACCGGGATGTATTTCATGGGGTAAATTTAACGGATAAAGTGGTTCTGTAGTATAATTCGCGAGCCCGGTAAAGTGACGGTTTTCGGCCCGAAAGTTTTGGGTTTGGGGTTAAATGGTTCAGGGTTTCTGATATTCGACCCCTTCAGGGTCGGGGCTTGGCACCGGTCATTTCTTTATTCACATTGAACCCTTTCAGGGTTCTTGCATAGCGACGCTGAAGGCGTCGAATGTGAATAAAAGAAATAACCTCGCGATCGTCACGACCCTGAAGGGGGCGAATATCACTAACCCCGGGTGAGATCCGAAGGATCGTAACCCGGGGTTAGTGATCAAAAAAGAAAAATTCCTTGCTGCCGCAGGCGTAACTCGGAACTTTCAACCCGAAACTTTTTAACCTAAATATTTCCTCCACCAACTCTGAAACACAATCAGCCCCCAAACCCTTGCCGCGCTGTCTCCCGGATCATTCGAATGCAATTGCTTGCGGATATTTTTCACTTCTTCGGGATGAAACAGGCTTTGCTCCTTCAGGAATTTCTCATCCAGGAGCTCATCGATCATCCCACGCAAATCGCCACGAAACCACTTGAGCAGCGGCACTTCGAACCCTTGTTTTTTTCGCGAGAAAATTTCCGGTGGCAGCAGGTCACGGAAAGAGTCTTTGAGGATTTTCTTGCGCTCGTGCCGCGTGATTTTGTAGTCGCAAGGCAACGACATTACATATTCGACCAGTTCATGATCCAGGAATGGAGAACGAACCTCAAGACCGTTCAGCATGCTCATGCGGTCGACTTTGACCAGCATATCACCTTCGAGAACAAGACTGAAATCTGCCCGGAGCACATCGTTCATATCATCCGCGCTTTCGTTGTGGATCAGTGAGCTGTATTCTTCAAAGTCTGCCCGGTCCGCAGCGCCGTCAATCATGAGCCGGTCAAGGTCCTTGCCTGATGTATATCCCGCCCATTGCCAGTACCGTTCGGACGGTTTTATGGACATTCCATTGGAAAATTTTCTCAACTGCCTGATCGTATTCCCGAATTTGTTTTGGCGGGAAGCTGGAAGCAATGCCCACATGCGTCTTCCCGAACGAATGAACGATTCGCGCAGGCCCGGATTTCTCGC
>DATHKF010000431.1:0-4340 GCA_035489505.1 Bacteroidia bacterium
TGAAAACGAAAAGTAAAATGAGACGATGGAGTTTCATGAGATAAATATACAATTAGTTGATTTGCGACTTCGTCAGCCTCGGCTCCGCTCGGTCTGACAAGTGGTTTCAATACATAAGCATTCTGGATACAACGATTCGGAACGGGTCTTAAACGCAATCTTGATAGAGTCCGCTTGTCAGACCGAGCGGAGCCGAGGAAAGACAAGCTCCGAGGGAATGCGCCGCATCAGCACATCAGATCAATTTTTCAATTGCTTCAGCATAATGCTTGTGTTCCAATTCGTGAATCCGTTTTGCAAGCGAGTGAACGGTATCCCCCGGCTCAACAATACACTTGAACTGCGCCACATGCTCTCCTTCATCAAATTTTTCATTCACGTAATGAATCGTGATCCCGCTTTCTTTTTCTCCGGCAGCAAGCACAGCTTCGTGAACGTATTTTCCATACATGCCTTTACCACCGAATTTCGGAAGCAACGCCGGGTGAATATTCACAATCTGATTTGGAAATGCCTCGATAATCGGATTCGGGATCAGCCACAAAAATCCGGCGAGCACGATAAGATCTATTCCACGCGCCTTGAGCTGTTCAACAATAGATGCGGGCGAAAAAAAATGTTCTTTCTCAACAACAAGAACTTCCACTCCATGTTCACGGGCAATGTGTACCGCACCGGAATCTGCTTTGTTGGTCACGAGAAGTGTAACCTGCGCATCCGCATGAAATTCAAAATGGCGGATAATCACTTCGGCATTTGTGCCTGCACCTGACGCGAAAATGGCGATTCGTTTCACACCGCAAAAGTACGCAGCGAACTATTCGTTCCGCTCAATTTCTTTTTCTTCCACCGTAATTTTTCCACCCTGCGCAATCTGGCCGGTGAAAGTTTTCCGGACAATGCTTTCGAAAATGGGCTTGTCGTTGTCGTCGTAATCACCGGTGGTATCGCACATCAATCCGCGGAAAGAGCCATCCGAAAAAACATTGGTTTCCTGTACGGCGTTCCACCACAGCGGGGCATCGGCACCACCTTCAGAACGGCTCATGCATTGCGTGGAAATATTTTTGCCTGCAGCATCATAGGTACTCAACATGTAATACGTTCCACTCGCGTACGGACACGACTGTGATGTTTCGTATTCCATGGACCACATCACCCACGATCCATCAGCGGTTTTCTTGATGGTGTCCAGCACGCGGATATCCACGCGCACGGTTTGTCCCATGTCGGTTTCCGGGCTGCTTCCGGCTTTCTTGAGTGAATCCAGGAAAAAGAAACGCTGGAACTTATACGCCGCTTCATTGTCGCAAAGCGGATCGAGCGGGGCGAAACGTTTTTTGACTTCTTTCACTGAAAGTAGTTTCCCTTTTTTAACGGAAATGTCTTTTGTGAAGCGGTAAAAGATCATCGACTTGTCTGATGGGGCAATCGTGTCGCCACCCAGGGTGAGCGCCAATGCGGTGGGCGGAACAGTATCAATGATGATTGCAGTATCATGGTCTGCAATTATTTTGGGAATGGAATCAGTTGATCCGTTCGTATTTGCTTCGTTTCCGCAGGAAGAAATAACGAACGCGGTGAGGATGACCAGTGGAATAAATTTTTGCATGAACAAATATGAGCAATTATCATGTCATGAATGAGAGATGTTCAATCTGTTTTGCAATTGCGACCGAATACCGGATATCTGAGGGAAACCAGATCGGAATCATTTACTGTCAGTGCTTCTTAATGGTACGCGGATTGCGCTCGCGGCGCTCGCGGAAAGGGCGGATTTTCACGGAACCATAAAACAAAAATTCTGTTTCGATCAGTGTATTCCGCGCATTCAGTGTACCATTTTTTGATTTTAAATCGCGTAGCGATTAAATCCACCCCATCCTTTTAGCGAAGCAATCCACAGCTAACACGGATCGCGCAGCGATCTATTGTGCACTTCAGCGATCTCACACCTATGTAACCTATGTCCCTATGTGGTTTATTTTGTAATGCATACCTGAAATAATCATTGAATTAAACCACATAGAGACATTAGAAAACATAGGCATAGGGAAGAATATAGTTCACGTAAGTTTCGGATCGCGCAGCGATCATCCGTGTAAATCTCTGTACCATTAAGAAACACAATCGCTGCGCCGCCGTGTAGATTATAAATGCAGAAACACGCATCACCCGGTGCATTTAACTCGATAAGCGGTTGAAACATTTGCATACACAAGCCGTAAATTGCAGCAAATTTCGGAGAATGAAATACCAGCCGGTTCCTTATCAAAGAGAGCTGTTGTCGCAGGAAGAGGTAGCGAAACGTGCAGCTGAATTTTACGCATTCATGGATACGCGAAGAACGGTTCGCGAATTTTCGCCAACGGATATTCCGGACGATGTGATTGACAACCTGATCATGACCGCTTCCAGTGCACCGTCGGGAGCGCACAAACAACCGTGGAGTTTTTGTGTCGTGCGCGACCCGGAACTCAAAAAAAGAATCCGTGTGGCAGCGGAAAAAGAAGAATTTGAAAGCTACAACAGCCGCATGCCGCAGGAATGGCTGGATGATCTTGCTACGTTGGGAACCGATTGGAAAAAACCATTCCTGGAAACGGCGCCGGCGCTGATCGTGGTTTTCAAACGGTCGTATGAAATGATTGCCGAGCGCAAAAAGAATAATTATTACGTCAGCGAGTCAGTGGGCATCGCCAGCGGATTTTTACTGGCGGCAATTCATCACGCCGGATTGGTTGGGCTCACGCATACGCCGAGTCCGATGAACTTTCTGGCCCAAATCCAGGAACGTCCGTCGAACGAAAAGCCATTTTTATTGATCCCAATTGGGTATCCAAACGAGGTCAGTATGGTCCCAAAACTGACCAGAAAGCCTCTAAATGAGGTCATAACGTATTATTAATCAGAAGTTTGGGACATTCTTTTTGTTTTTTACCCCTTACATCTATCTTTGCAGGCACATTTAACTAAATAAAACTGCTTTAAAATGTCAGACGTTTCAGCAAAAGTGAAAGCTATCATCGTTGATAAACTCGGTGTAGATGAAAAAGAAGTAACCGAAACAGCAAGTTTCACCAATGACCTTGGTGCAGATTCGCTCGATACGGTTGAACTGATCATGGAGTTCGAGAAAGAGTTTAACATCGCAATTCCGGATGATCAGGCTGAAAAGATCAACACGGTAGGTGAAGCAATCAAGTACATCCAGGAGCACGCGAAGTAATTTTCGCATTCCGGATTAATTCAAATTTTTAGGGGCATGCAGTTGAAGCGAGTCGTTGTAACCGGGTTAGGCGCAATTACGCCTCTGGGTAATTCTGTACAGGATTACTGGGACAATCTTGTTGCAGGAGTGAGTGGCGCTGCAACAATCACGCGTTTTGATGCAACAAAATTCAAAACGCGTTTTGCCTGTGAAGTAAAAAACTTTAATCCTGAAGATTATTTCGACAGGAAAGAAGCACGGAAACTTGATCCATTTTCTCATTACGGAATCGTGGCAGCCGACCAGGCTGTCCGCGATTCTGGTCTTGATGCCGATACGGTAAACAAGAATGAGATTGGTGTGATCTGGGGATCCGGTATCGGTGGATTGAAAACATTCCAGGACGAATGTTTCAATTTTGCCAAAGGAGACGGAACACCACGATTCAATCCGTTCTTCATTCCGAAAATGATTGCCGATATCTGCTCGGGCCACATCTCGATGCGTTTTGGTTTTCACGGACCCAATTTCACCACCGTTTCTGCATGCGCTTCTTCTACCAATGCGTTGATTGATGCATTCAACTATATCCGCTTGGGTCAGGCGAATGCAATCATCACCGGCGGATCAGAAGCAAGCGTGTTTGAAGCAGGCGTTGGCGGGTTCAACGCTGCACAGGCAATGAGTACGCGCAACGATTCCCCGTCAACAGCCTCACGCCCTTATGATAAAGAGCGCGATGGATTTGTACTCGGAGAAGGAGCAGGCGCATTGGTGTTCGAAGAACTTGAACACGCATTGAACCGCGGAGCAAAAATTTACGGCGAAGTAATTGGCGGAGGAATGAGCGCCGATGCACATCACATCACTGCACCGCACCCGGAAGGACTGGGAGCCGCATTGGTAATGACACGTGCATTGAAGGACTCAAGCCTCCAGGCGTCGGATATCGATTACATCAACACACATGGAACGTCTACTCCACTTGGAGACGTGGCCGAACTCAAAGCAATTGCCAGCGTATTCGGTGAGCACGCCTGGAAACTGAATGTGAGTGCAACCAAATCCATGACCGGTCACCTGCTTGGTGCTGCCGGTGCGATTGAAGCCATTGCAACGCTTCTCGCAG
>DATHKF010000432.1:0-2009 GCA_035489505.1 Bacteroidia bacterium
CCAAAGACGAAACGGAACGCAAGCGTCGCGTTGGATTGTTGTTCGACATGAACCGCATGGCCAACGAGCAGGACCGCACCTTGCGCAAACTTCGCCAGATGCAGGTAAGCAACGGCGGATGGCCGTGGTTTGAAGGAATGCCGGACGACCGTTACATCACGCAACACATCATCTGCGGATTCGGTCACCTCGATCATTTGGGCGTGACGGCAATCCGCACCGAGAATAAAAACTGGAGCATGGTGCAGGACGGCGTGCGGTACATGGATGCGCGCATCGCGGAAGATTACGAATGGATTTTGAAATACGATGCTGCGCGTATCAACGAAGACCACCTGGGCTATCTTGCCGTGCATTATTTATACGCGCGCAGTTACTTCATGGATATTCCAATGAGTGAGCGCACGAAAAAAGCATTCGACTATTTCCAGGGCCAGGCGAAAAAATACTGGACGTCGAAAACGCGTTACATGCAGGGAATGCTGGCGCTGGATATGCATCGCAATAAAGAAACAGTGACAGCTACGGATATCATGAAGTCGCTGAAAGAAACGGCAGTGGTGAGCGAAGAAATGGGCATGTACTGGAAAGACATGGCGAACGGTGGTTACTACTGGTACCAGGCGCCGATCGAATCGCAGGCGTTGATGGTGGAAGCGTTTTACGAAGTAAGCAACGACCAGAAAGCGGTGGATGACATCCGCGTGTGGTTGTTGAAGAACAAACAAACCAACGACTGGAAGACAACGAAGTCGACCGTTGAAGCGTGTTATGCGTTGCTTATCCAGGGAACAGATTGGCTCGCGACAGAATCCGATGTGACGATTGTTGTTGGATCACAAACCATCGATCCGAAAGCGATGGGCGTTCAGCAGGAAGCCGGCACCGGGTATTTCAAAATGGCGTGGAGCGGAAACAGCATTACGCCCGACATGGGTAAAGTAACCGTAACCAAAACAGGTCCCGGAGTTTCGTGGGGCGCATTGTACTGGCAGTATTTCGAAGACCTCGATAAAATTACGCCGGCCAATACACCGTTGAAGGTGGTGAAGAAACTCTTCGTTACGCGCAACACGGCATCAGGACCGGTGATTGAACCGGTAACTGATCAGACCGTGCTCAAGCCGGGCGATAAGATCAAAGTACGTATTGAGTTGCGCACAGACCGCGACATGGAATACGTGCACATGAAAGACATGCGCGCTTCCGGGTTTGAACCGATCAATGTGTTCTCGCAATACAAATGGCAGGACGGTTTGGGCTACTACGAAAGCACACGCGATGCATCAACGAACTTCTTCTTCTCGTTCTTACCGAAAGGAACGTACGTGTTTGAGTACCCGTTGTTCGTTGCGCACGAAGGAAATTTCTCGAACGGAATCACTACAGTTCAATGTATGTACGCTCCGGAGTTTTCTGCGCATAGTGAAGGAAGCCGGGTGAAAGTGGGAAAATAGATTTTAGTTTGAAAAAGTTTCTGGTTTGGGTTCCCGGCTGCGCCCGAACCGCAAACCAGAAACTTTTTCAATTTTATCCCGGACCGTTCCGAAACGGATTGGCAAGAAATTTGGGCGTATACTTATGCACGTAAAAGTGTGGAATTGATACACGTTAGTTCCGTTTTTTACTAAAAACGCGCCCCATGAAAAATATCCTCGTCCTCTTACTGATGACTGTTTCGATTGCTGCTTCCGCCCAGGGAGTAACAGATACCGACACCATCAAAGCTCCGGTTGGAGACCAGAATTATGTCCAATCGCTTTATTCCGATTCATTATCCAGCAGCTTTCTGATTGTTATTCCCAAAGAAGTGAAAGCGCATTACCACGCACATCATACCGAACAGATCGTTGTGGTTTCCGGGGAAGCGGATATGATTCTCGGCAGCCAGCTGATTCATATCAAAGCCGGAGATGTCATTTTTATTCCGAAGAACACGATGCACTCCGTAACGGTAACATCACTCGAACCATTAAGGGTGGTTTCCGTTCAGGCGCCGTTCTTCGACG
>DATHKF010000433.1:0-6194 GCA_035489505.1 Bacteroidia bacterium
ATCAACTGTTCACCGAAGTTTCGCGTTCGAATTATTTATCGAACGGAAAATGGCCGGTGAGCATGATCCTTCGCGTGCCCATTGGTGCGTACGGAAGCGGCGGCCCGTATCATTCATCTTCTGTTGAATCGGTGCTGTGCAACATCCGCGGAATTAAAATTGCGTATCCTTCCACAGGCGCCGATCTCAAAGGATTAATGAAAGCCGCATTCTACGATCCAAACCCTGTTGTGATGCTTGAGCACAAAGGTTTGTACTGGTCAAAGATCAAAGGCACGGAAGAAGCGAAGACGATCGAGCCCGACGAAGATTACATTATTCCGTTCGGTAAGGCGCGCATGGTGCTCGAAGCGGAAGCTGCACGTGATCAATCAACGCTTACCGTAATCACTTACGGAATGGGTGTGTACTGGGCGAAAAACGCAGCGAAGAATTTTGCTGGTCGTATTGAAATTGTCGATCTGCGTACACTGCTTCCGCTTGATGAAGAAGCTGTGTTTGCATCGGTGAGAAAACACTCGCGTTGCCTGGTCGTTACCGAAGAACCATACAACAACGGATTTGCGCAGGCGCTTGCCGGCCGCATTCAGAAATTCTGTTTTGAATCGCTCGACGCACCGGTGGATGTAATCGGTTCCGAAAATCTTCCGGCAATTCCGCTGAACTCCACACTGGAAGCAACCATGCTGCCGAATGCAGATAAGGTGGCTGCGGTGATGGAGAAATTGCTGAGTTATTAAATTCATTCGCGTGTGATGGTCGTTCCGAGGAAGTACGCTATTGTGTTTTTGTTGGTTATTGCCGGAGGCGTTGCTTTTTTCATGTACAACAAATACCGCGTCGCACCCAATCTGGATGTTGAACACCTCACGCTGAAAAATCCGGATGGTTCAATCGTCAACTCAAACGACTTCCGGGGCAAAACCTTGTTCGTGAATTACTGGGCAACGTGGTGCGGCGAGTGTTTGCGTGAGATGCCGTCCATTGAATCCGCGTACCGGCAGTCAGATCCAAATGACGTGATATTCCTGATGATCACGGATGATCCGCCTGAAAAAATAAACGCATTTTTAGCGAAGCACAATTACCCGATGAAATTCGTGTACGTCGAAGAACGTTTGCAGGAACTTGGAATCAACACGATTCCCACCACGTACATCTTCGACGATGAAGGGTACGAGTTGTTCAATCACGTAGGCGGACTGGACTGGAGCGATCCCGGCCTGGTTGGTTTACTGAAGAAGTAGAACGGCGGCGACTGTTGACTGTGGAAAGATGTGGCGTGCGCATCCCGTTTGTAGAGAATAGTTACCGTTCGTCCGCCCGTTGCGGACTGCCTACTAACCCACTTACAGACTGCCTACTCTGCTTAACAGTTCTTAACTGCCAATTGGCGCAGTTTTTGATTAATTTCGTTCATCTATAAATCCCGATTATGACACGTAAAATTCGCATAGCACTGTTTGCGGTCCCTGTTCTTCTGGGAATGACCGCATTTGTTCTTCTTGGAAGCCGTTGTGCAGCTTATACTTCTCCCGAAGAGACCAGCGAGGCAAAAGACAAAGTGATCCTGGAAACCATGATGCGTATCCTGCGTCAGACGCATTACGATCCAACCGACATCGACGATGATTTTTCGCACGAAGCGTTTGATCTCTACATGGAGCGCAACGATTACAACAAGAAAATTTTTCTCCAATCGGATTACGATGAACTGAAGACCAAATTCTACGCTGCCGTCGATGACGAAGTGAAGGCACAGAAATTTGATTTCTTCAACCGCAGTGTAGAAATCCTCAATCAGCGTATTGCTGAAGACAAAGTGGTATACACCGAAATTCTTGCGCAGCCGTTTGATTTTACGGTGCAGGAAAGCGTAGAGCTCGACCCGGAAAAAATGTCTTATGCCAAAGACGAAGCAGAGCGTAAAGAAAACTGGAGAAAGTATCTCAAGTACCAGGTGATGGTGCGTTTTGCGGATCTCCAGAAGACCAACAAAAAAGACGTTGAAGCGAAGAAGTCCGGCGTAACACTGAAGTCGGATGCTGATATCGAAAAAGAAGCCCGTGAGAAAGTGAAGAAAACACAGGACGATATTTTCGACCGTCTTGCAAAAGTTGATCGCGCAGACCGTATGGGCATTTACCTGAACGTGGTTACTGCAACGTATGATCCGCACACCGAATTTTTTCCGCCTGCTGACAAAGAGAATTTCGACATCAGTATGTCAGGACAGTTGCAGGGAATTGGTGCAACACTCCAGGAAAAAGACGGGTACATCAAAGTAACCAGCATTGTTCCGGGAAGCCCTTCATGGAAAGATGGTCGCCTGAAGCCGGAAGATAAAATCCTGAAAGTGGCACAGGGCGAAAAAGAACCTGTTGACATTGTCGGTATGCGTATCGATGATGCGATCAAACTCATCCGCGGTAAAAAAGGAACTGAAGTTCGTTTGACCGTGGAGAAGCCTGATGGTTCAACACAGGAAATTATCCTGATCCGCGATATTGTGGTTCTCGAAGAAACATACGCACAGAGCGCGGTGATCGACCAGGGAAAAAACAAAGTAGGTTACATCAAGCTTCCGAGTTTTTATGCTGACTTTACCCGCGATAAATCGGGTGGACGTGCCTGCGCTGCCGATGTGCAGAAAGAACTTGAAAAACTCAAGGCCGAAAAAGTAAGCGGTGTGATCCTTGATTTGCGCGACAATGGAGGCGGATCATTGGTAGAGGTAATTAAAATGGTTGGACTGTTTATCCCGCAAGGTCCTGTTGTGCAGGTAAAAACACGCGCACAGGGAGTAAATATTTATGATGATGATGACGGTGGACGCGTAGTGTACGACGGACCGCTGGTGGTGATGATCAACGAAAACAGTGCATCGGCTTCGGAGATTTTGGCGGCGGCTATCCAGGATTACAAACGTGGACTGATCGTGGGAACGTATTCCCGTTCATTCGGAAAAGGTACCGTGCAGAATTTCTTCGACCTCGATGACCAAATGGTTAAAGGTGAGAACGAAATGAAGCCGCTGGGTTCCGTGAAAGTAACGATCCAGAAATTCTATCGTGTAAACGGCGGCTCAACACAGTTGAAAGGTGTTGCACCAGACATTCAATTACCGGGATTCTATTCCCTGTTTGAATACGGTGAAAAGGATCTGGATTACCCGATGGAGTGGGACCAGGTTCCGGTAGCGAATTACACCACGTGGAAGAACGCACCAAACTACGACAAGCTCAAGAAATCAAGTTCAGCACGCGTGGCAGGAAATAATACGTTTGCACTGGTTACCGAAAAAGCAACGCAGTTGAAGCGTGAACGCGACATTACGATGGAATCGTTACTGCTTACAGATTTCCTTGCTTCTCAAAAGAAAATTGAAGAGGAGAACAAGAAATTTAAAGCGCTCGAAGAGCCGGTGAAAGGAATGGGCGTGAATATGCTCAGCGAGGACAAGAGCATGTTGAGCGCAGACACGGCGAAGATGGCACGCAAATCGGCATTCATCGACAACCTGAAGAAGGATGCATGGGTGAATGAGTGTGCGACGCTTTCGAAAGAGATGAAGTAAGAAAACGATTTTCGATTATGAATGAAAGAGCTGTGATCTGATCACGGCTCTTTTTTTGTGGTGTCTCAGATGGGCATCGGTTAGGTTTGTGGAATGGAAACGGTTAAAACCGTTTAGCTGGTCTGCTGGTTCCATAGTCCATCTGCATCAACCGCTTCAGCGGTTTTCAGAAGCCACAAGTAAGCAAATTGAAACACTCTCTTTTTATGCAGATGTTGTCAATTGCGAAGCAAGAAGTACATTCGCAATATGTCATTACCGCTCATCTGTCTTCACGGTGCCATTGGAGCATCTTCCCAGCTAAAACCGCTGCACGAAAAATTCTCGGCTTTACATCCGCCACGGCGGATTTATCTTTTCGACTTTACGGGTCATGGAGGAAAACCGCTTCCAGCTGCGTTCAGTATAAAATTATTCGCTGAAGATCTGCTGCAGTGGATGGATGAGAAAAATATTCCACGTGCAGATATTTTCGGTTACAGCATGGGTGGCTACGTGGCGCTGTACATTGCGCGGCATTACCCGGAGCGCGTTGAAAAAATTATGACTGTGGCGACCAAACTCGCCTGGGATGTTCCCACTTCACAGAAGGAAGTGAAGATGCTTGATCCGCAAAAGATCAAAGACAAGGTGCCGAAATTTGCTGAAGCCTTGCAGCATCGTCATGCTCCCGAAAAATGGGAAGACGTTCTCGCGAAGACTGCAGACATGATGTTATCGCTTGGTGCAAAACCGGAACTTGCAGAAGAAGATTTCAAATCTGTTACGCATGATGTGCAACTTTGCGTGGGTGATCGCGATACGATGGTGTCCATTGAAGAAACACTCGCTGCATATCGCTTGCTGCCCAAAGGTTCATTCGTAGTTTTGCCTTTAACGCCGCATCCCATTGAACAAATGAATGCTGATCTTTTAACCGAAACCGCACGAAGATTTTTTTCTTCGAAAAGCTGAATCGCTCACCGCATAAACGAACTCCAAACCGACGTATGTCTTTCACCAACGCCATTTCCCCATCCCGCACACCTTTCCTGAAAAACAAATGGATGCTCGGATGCTTAACCGTATTTCTTGCAGTCTGGATTTTTACCCTCGTTGGAACGACCGACATTAACAACTGGTTCCTGGAGAACACACTGGTCTTTATCTTTTTCGGATTTATGGGATTCACCTACCGCAAATACCAGTTCAGCGATCTGAGCTATTTGCTGATTACGATTTATCTCTGCCTGCACGTGTACGGATCGCAGTACACGTATGCGGAAAATCCGTTGGGATACTGGCTGAAAGACACTTTTCATTGGGAGCGGAATCATTACGACCGCATTGTGCATTTCTCATTCGGTTTTTTGCTGGCGTACCCGTGGCGCGAAATGTTCATCAGCTGGTACAAATTTCCAACGTGGGTGGGCTGGGCTTTGCCCATTGAACTTACACTTTCCATCAGCGGATTGTACGAATTGATCGAGTGGGCCGTTGCAGATATTTTATTCAAATCGCAAGGTGCAGCATATCTCGGCACGCAGGGCGACATCTGGGACGCGCAGAAAGATATGTTTCTTGCTGTATTGGGTGCGGCACTTGCCACGACCATTGTTTCATCGCTGAAAAAAGCATTCAAAATAAATTGACATTTTCCCTGTTGAGAATTTGTTTTATATTTCTGCCGTCCCATGGACTAGCCTACTAACCGACTACCTACTAAACTACTACCTCAATGGGAAGAGAATATATCTTCGACTACATGGGTAACAAAAGCAGTGTTACTCTCGACGGATACAATGTGTTGTGTAAACTGGGGCCGTTCCGTAAACGGAATTTTCTGTTCGCCAACATCAAATACTATTACCTGCAGAAGGCTGCGAACTACCAGACGTTATTTATCATTTACACCGACGATCTGGGCAAGGATAAAAGAGTACAGTTTCCTGCGCATCCTGGAGAACAGGGATTGCATGATCTCGTTAACGAACTCTTCGCGCAGATCCCAACGAAGACGCTGAACAATCTCTCCGAGAAAGAAGCGTTCAAGACCATGAAGACCGCGAACCCTAAAAAATGGGCGGCGGTTATTGCATTCCTGGTGATGTTCGTAGTGATCACGGTGTTTTTTATTCCGGGATTGACACACTACTTCGATCATGGTTTGGAGGATGCAGAAGTACAGGAACTTATTGACGGAAAAGATTTCGGAACACGGAACCTTAATCTGTCGGGTGTTACCCTGGATCAAACGCTCGAAGAAACCACAACCACCTCCAAGAGCGGATCAACCACAACCAAGGTGGAATATTTCATTCCGATTGTACCACCCGATTGGGATGATCGTCAGTCGGTGCAGGTGATTATGGAATTTGGAGAGTTGAGCGATGAAGAATACTATGCGATCCTGGAGTCGTCGGAATTTGTGGGTACCGTGCGCGACGTCTGGTACGAAGGACTTGATGATGACCAGATACAATTCTTCAGGGACGAATATGGTCTTACCGTAAATGATGATGCGATCCTGTTTGAAGTAACAGGCACGAACCGCAACGACCAGATGCTTTTCTGGATTTGGATTGGCGCGACCGGAATTTTCCTGATCATATTTGTTATTGCGTACCTGAAACAGAAA
>DATHKF010000434.1:0-4665 GCA_035489505.1 Bacteroidia bacterium
GATACCAGCTCGACCAGTGGAACGCCTGCACGGTTCAGATCCACAAGCGTATCCGTAGGATCAGCATCGTGCATCGACTTGCCGGCATCTTCTTCCATGTGGATGCGCGTCAGCCCGATTTTTTTATCGTTGCCAGCATCATCCTTGATGGTGATGTAACCGCCGGTACAGATCGGAGTTTTATCCTGCGTGATCTGGTATCCTTTCGGAAGATCGGCATAGAAATAATTTTTTCGCGCGTATTCGTTGCGTTCGCGGATCGTGGAATTCGTTGCAAGCCCGAGACGGATGGCATACTCGATCGCGTTTATTGGCTTTAGGCAATACGCCCGGAAGTCCAAGCGTAACCGGGCTCACCAGCCTGTTGGGCAGGGCGCCATATTCAGCGGCATCGCTGGCGTATGCTTTCGTTTTCGTCAGCAACTGCGCGTGCACTTCCAGTCCAATAACAGCCTGGTATTTATCGTAAATGGATTCGGTCATAACGGTATTAGGAGCCCCATAAGAAAGGGCAGCCCGAAATTACGGAAAAAGGGTGGTTTGGGAGGGAGAAAAGGGTGTTAATGGGTGTAAAAATGGCTGCAGAGGCGCCGTGACGCAGAGAAAAGCGCAGAGGTGATCCGAAATGTGAGCTTAGGGGCGCATAAAATATCTTCGTTTGCATTATGGAATCTCACCCTTTTCACCGTCTAGTGGTTATGAAGCCCCAACCGATCTCCGTCAACGTCCCCCAGCCTTGTCACGAAAATCCTGCTTCCATGCAGAAAAATGAACAGGGAAAATTCTGTTCGGCCTGTCAGAAAAACGTTCGCGATTTTTCGCAGATGACCGACAATGAAATCCTGGAAATCATCAGTAAGGAGAATGGATCGGGATGCGGTACATTTCGCTCCAGCCAACTGAACAGGTTGATTGTGCAAACTCAGTTGAAGGGCAACAATACCCGCCTCAATACAATCATGGCCGGGTTGCTTCTTGCAGCCGGTGCAGGAGTTGCGAACGCACAGAGTGCTGTGCCGATACACGTTCCATTTCCAAACGATACCACGCTGACCAGCAATCATGGCGTTGAACCCGTTACGAAAGATTCGGTGATCCCGATTTTCAAAGGACAGGTTGTTGATGCAGAATCAGGAGATTCGCTGATCGGCGTGCTGGTGACCCTGAAGGGCACCCAGTGCAAACATCTACCGATGCTGACGGAAATTTTTCGCTGTCTATTCCCGATAGCCTGATGCAGGATACGCTCACGTTTATCGTGAGTTATGTAGTTCATGAGCAACAGGAGCTGGTTATTCCTCAAAACCACCTTGCCACCACAGTGACTGTACGGCTTTACAGCATGGACATGATGATCGATGGTTTGTACATCATTGAAAGACCTGATCCGGAACCCGAAAAGAGAAAGAAGAAATAAACCCCGACACATATTTCAAATCGCGATTCCATGAAAAACGTCTCCGTTCAGATCGACAATCCCTGTACAGAAAACTGGGCACAGATGACGCCCACAGAGCAAGGCCGTTTCTGCGGACAATGCCAGAAGCAGGTGATCGATTTCACGCACCTCACCGACAATGAAATTCTGAAAATTTTCGCTGAGAAAAGTTCAGGAATCTGCGGACAATTCCGTGACGGGCAATTGAACCGGAAGATCGTTCACACGCAACTCAATGGAAGCGGATCGCGATTGAATGCTTTTGTCGCAGGAATACTGATTGCCGTTGGCGCAGGAACATCATTGTCTGCACAAAGTACAACGGTAAAATTGCCAGGCGAAGTGAACTCGGAAGTGGTGAAACATCCTACGGGAATGGTTTGCACGGCAACAATTCCGGCGGACACAACGAAACCTGTATTGAACGCGCAAGTCATCGACATCAATACGGGTGAGTCGATACCGTATGCAATTGTAACGATTGCCGGAAGTAACGTGGGCGCACAGACAGATAGCGCCGGAAATATTTCATTCCGCATTCCTGATAGCTTCACCCAGGACACGCTGGTTTTTGTGATCCAATCTCCCGGCTACTCTCCGGTGCAATATTCGATCGCCCGCAATCAAATCAGCGAAACAAAAAAATTGCTCGTTCACCCCGAAGAAATTATGCGCAAAGGTGATGTGAAAATCAGGATGGGTAAACCAAGTATCCGGCCTACGGAAGATAAATAGCGTATCAACGTCGATCATGCAAGTAGTGTCCGTTCTCTTTCGTCATCCCTCGGCGGAGCCTGTCCCGACGAATGGAGGGGCTCGGTGTGACAAAACGAAAATCCGCAGAGAGACGTAGTTTACCGCAGTCCCATCAGCACATTTTCACATTAGCATATTAATTTCCGCCATTCACCTTTCTTAACCAACCGTTCACAGATTCTTCAAACCAAACGCAGCTTCCGATGTTATATTCGCTGTTCACTTAAAACCCAAATCGATGAACAGTGTCGTACATTTCGAACTTCCTGCACAAGACAAGGAACGCGCCAAGAAATTTTATTCCGAAGTATTCGGTTGGCAGATGATGGATTTCGATCCGAAAAACACAATGGTTTCCACCACACCAACGAACGAACAAGGCATGCCGCTTAATCCCGGTGCGATCAATGGTGGCATTTACACACCGGATAAACCAACAACGCCGAGCATTGTGATCGATGTTCCGAATCTCGAAGATCATTTGAAACTTGTTGAGGCGAAAGGCGGAAAAAAAGTAGACGATGTAGTTGAGATTCCCGGCATGGGACGTTACCTGCGTTTCTCGGATCCGGAAGGAAACCTGGTGGGAATGTGGCAGACTGTGCCTCAGTAGCAGTAGCAATGCAGTGCGCAGTAAAATCAGTACGCAGTGCGCAGTATGCAGTGAGTCAGTGCACACGACTGCGCACTGACTCACTGCGTACTGACCACTGATTTCCGTATCTTGTAAGATGCGCAAGAGTCTGCTGTTCCTGTTGTTTTTGTTGTTTTTCGTTGCCGGGAACGCACAGCGCGATTACTTCATGGCGGAAGCGTTGATCGACCAGGACAAGCAAGCAGAAGCGGTAAAAATTCTCGACGACCTTATCGACTCCAACGTGTATGTTTCACGTCCGTCGATGCACATGAAAACGCTGAATCTTGCCGGAAGCACAAAACGGTTCCTGAATGACAGTGCGGGATCAAAGTCAGCATACCGGTCGGCCATTGCGTATTATGCCAAACTGAACCCGGTCCAGAAAGACGATTATACGAAACGCGAATGGTACATCGCCCACTCGGAACTGGCCAGCTGGGCCTGGCAAGACGAGGATTACGCACTTGCAATGCATCACCTGGACGCAACAGGGGCACCGGGTCCGTACTATTCATCCACAGGACATGACGTTACAGTTGAACGCGATTGGCACTACGATCTCCGTGCGCGAATATTTCAAAAGCAGAACCAACCGGATAGTGCGTTTCATTGTTTGCGACAAATCACTGAGAACGATCACCTGCGCAAAATAAATGCGATGCTGATCAGTAACCGTTTTTCACTGGTCAACGTGGAAGGTTTATTCTACGGCAGGAACCTGAACATTTCGCAATACCCTGATGCCGGTTATTTGTATGTGCTCAATCTCAGGGAAGATTCTTCGCACGCGTATCAAACCGTTTGGTTCATTCACTATGCGGGTGGCCGTAAAGAAATTATTGGAGAGTCATCATACGTGATCGGCGACACTTCCGGATTTCCAAATACGGCATTCGATATTTCGCTTTCGCAGAACGAGGAGTATCTCGCTGTGGAATGTGAAGCGAAGGGCGCGAACTGGATTGAGATCATTGATTTCCGCACGCTGATCAAAGAACACCGTTGCGTCATCGCACAGAGCATTACGCCTTACCCGGGACTCGTTTACATCACAGGCTGGGAAAATAACCTGCTTCTTATTTCAGCGGATATTGACCTCACAAAGCTGAACAGGAAGGATCATTTATCAACGCAAGATCTTTTCGGAACGATCGACGATAAAAAAGATTTTTTGTTTGATCCGGTAGAGAAAAAATATTCGCGGAAATAAATCTGCATTATTCCCAGATCACGCTTTCCGCAATCGCTGCCGACACCCATGAAAACATCATCGCCAGTTCTTCCTCGTACGGGGGAACGGTAGCTTCGATCAGCATAAATCCGCCCGACTTTGCATGATACACGTAGTAGCGATACACCGTAACCGTATTGTGATCGAGACCGACGTATTGAAACTGCGCAGCCCAGACTTCAGTTCCGGGAGAGGAAGAAGAATCTTTGTGGATTTCCGAAAATTGTTTTTCGCTGACCTTTAATGAGTCGACAAAAATTTTGAAATCATTTTTTGCGGCCACACCAAAACTGTCTTCGATCGCGAGTTTCGTGTAATCAAGATTGATCACGTACGCGCAACCCACCGGCCAGATCGAACAATGTGTTTCGCGGTATTCATCCACTCTCCAACCGAACGGCACACAGAATGAGTAACCGTAATCGCTGCTGTATTGCATTTTTTCATCGCCGCAACGTTTATCAATGATCAGTTCATGAGGCCGGTACGATGAATCTGTGTTGGCCTGTTCGATGAACCAGAAATTATCGAAACGGAATTTCCCGGCCATGTCTGCGTAGATACCTACTTCGCTGCTTCGTGGCGCGCGATACGGAACACTCA
>DATHKF010000435.1:0-2614 GCA_035489505.1 Bacteroidia bacterium
GCTACGAACTGGATCGAAGTAGGAGCATCGAGCTGGAGAGGCGGAAAAAATGCAGTCGCCCCGTTCAGCAACTACGGAAAAGTGAATGTTGACGTATTCGCTCCGGGAGTAGATATCAATTCCTGCAAATCAAACGGCGGATACATTGCACTCAGCGGAACCAGCATGGCTTCACCGGTAACTGCAGGTGTTTGTGCGGTACTGAAAACCTATTATCCTGCCCTTACACCGGCAGATATCAAGCGAATTGTGGAAACGTCTTCGGATAAGTCCATGGCGAAGAAGAAAGTGATTATTCCTGGCGAGAAGAAAAAGAAAGCCAAGTTCGGCACGCTCTGCAAAACGGGTGGACTGGTTGACTTGTATGCGGCGGTGCAGATGGCATCGGGAGCTACGACGGTGAAGAAATAACACAAAGAATACTGTGATCAAAAGGGTCTGCTCCGCAAAGGGCAGGCCTTTTTTTGTGGAGCTCATTTGGTTTACCAAGAGCTGATGAAAACCGCTGAAGCGGTTGAGTGAAACCGCAGCACCCATTGCCGGGGGCTTAAGCCCCCGGCAATAAGCACAGCAGTTTTCCCAAACGGTTTTAACCGTTTTCGTGTCATCAAGGGTTGTTTTGGATATAGCTTCTATCATTGCCGGGGGCTTAAGCCCCCGGCAATGATACAGCAGGCTTCTCAAACGGTTTCAACCGTTTTTCATCTGGTTATTTCTTCGGGAACAAAGCCGCTTCGGTCAGTTCACAGATCGTGTGCCCCACGAGCATGTGACACTCCTGTATCCGCGGCGTATCCGCCGAAGGAATATTCACCAGGTGATCGCAATGCTCTTTCATTTTTCCGCCCGTTTCACCGGTGAATCCCACCGTGATCATTCCACGTTCTTTAGCTTTGATCAACGCTTTGATCACGTTGGGTGAATTTCCGCTTGTGGAAAGCGCCATCAGCACATCGCCTTTTTGACCCATGGCTTCAACTAGCCGGCTGTAGATCACGTCGTAACCATAATCATTCGCAACGGCAGTGACGTAAGACGTATTCACGTGCAAAGCTTCTGAATTAAGCGGAGGACGATCATAATAAAACCGGCCGGAAAGCTCAGCGGCCAGGTGTTGCGCATCGGCAGCGCTTCCGCCATTTCCGCACCAGAGGATTTTTCCTCCTGCACGGTAAGCATCAATCACTGCATTAGTAACCGCGCTTAGTATATCCATCAGCCGTTTATCAGACAACAAAGCTGTTTTCAGTTGAATGGAAGATTGAATACGTTGCTGAAAGGCCTGCTTGTGATCCATAGCTCAGTTTTTCCCCGCGAGCGTGCGTTCGTATATTGTTTCAACGGCGCGAACCATTGTTTCCCAGCTGAATTTTTTCTTGATGATGCGCGTTGCTTCGATAAAGGAACTGGAACGGTTGTGATCAAAATAGTCCACGATGCTATCCGCGATTATCGTTTTGTCGGGCGCTACAACGTATCCCGACCGTCCGTGCTCAATGATCTCGGACAGGCCGCCCACATTGGTCACCAGCGATGGTTTGTCAAAATTCATGGCTACAGCAGCCACGCCACTTTGTGTAGCGGTGTGATACGTCAGCGTAACCAGGTCGCAGGCGCTGAAGTACAGTTTCACTTCGCTGTCAGGAATGTACTTCGTATGCAGCTTGACTCGGTCGGCAAGTCCGTTTTGCGCAATCAGTGTGGTGTAATATTCCGGATCCTCATAATATTCTCCGGCGATGATGAGTTGAATATTGCGCTCTTTCAAACGCGGATCGGCTAACGCTTCGAGCAGGAGATCAAGGCCCTTGTATTTTCGGATCAGCCCGAAGAACAGGAGGTATTTTCCGTTTTCATCCAATGCGAGTTGTTTGCGGGCCTCTGACTGGCCAATCGCTTCCCCGAATGAAGTGTATAACGGATGTTCGGAAAACTCAATCGGCTTTTTCGTTCCGAAGCTTTCAATATCGCGTTCAACACTTTTCGACATCGCGAGAAAACCATCGCAGCTCTTCATGAAATACCGGGAAAATGCGGAATCACCCACACGTTTTTCGTGCGGAATGGCATTATCAACCAGCGAAATCACTTTCGTATGACCGTTCTTCCAGATTCTTCGCGCAATCGTACCCAACGCAGGTCCGAGGAATGGAATCCAGAAACGGATGATCACAAAATCTGGTTTTTCATTGCGGATTGCGCGGCCCACACCCATCCAGTTGAACGGATTCAGGGAATTGATCATCGTCCGGATTTTTATTCCCGCCGGCGATGGCCGTGTTTTATCGAACTGTGAAGTTCCCGGAAACAGGAAAGAGGGATACTGCAGCGAATACGAGATAATTTCAACCGAATGCCCGGCGTTAATCAGCGCGGTGCAAAGCAATTCATCGGTGGCTGCTATTCCGCCGCGCAAGGGCCATGCGGGACCGATGATGTATATCTTCTTCGGGTTCAACGGTGCAAAGGTAAACGTGAATCACGAATTCCGTTGAAAAATCAACGCGTAACACAGAATGTGGCGCGCTGTACGGGAATTTCATCTTCGCAGAGGACAAAAACGTACAGTCCCTCCGCCCAATCACTGACCGAAACGGTTACTGTTCCGCTGCTG
>DATHKF010000436.1:0-17462 GCA_035489505.1 Bacteroidia bacterium
TTCCGGATCAGCAACGCACCCACCACAACCGTCACCGCCGCAACAATCACCGGGTAATACAACCCCGCGAACATATTCCCGGTCTTCAGAACAAACGTTTCTGCAATGAGCGGAGTGAGCCCGCCGAATACACCGTTGCCAATGTGATACGGCAGCGACATGGACGTGTAGCGGATATTCGCCGGAAATAATTCCACGAGAAATGCGGCGATGGGTCCGTACGCCATTGCCACGAAAATCAGTTGGATGAAAATTAACAAACCGAGAAATGCAATTTTGTTGATCGGCAACACCATTGTATTTTTCGAAGTCCACGTATCGGAACCAACTGGTTTTTCCAGGGTCGTTTGACTTTCAATTCCATCTGTAAGGAAGAAGGTCTGATAGATAACTGAATCGCCGTTTGCCTTCACGCGCTCTTCCATCACACCCTTTTTAGAATAATCTATTTCTGCTTTACCATCCAGGTGCCCCCTGCAATTGGCCATTGCCTGGTAAATCGGAATATAGAATATCGCAGCAAGCGCAATCCCCGATAGCATGATCCATTTTCTTCCGATGCGGTCTGAAAGCCACGCAAAGAAAATGAACAGTGGGGTTCCCAGCACTAAAACGATCAGCAGCATTTTCTGTATCTGCGAAGAATCGATGTGCAAGGTATTCGTGCAGAAATTCATCGCGTAAAATTGCCCGGTGTACCAGACTACACCTTGGCCCATAGTTGCACCGAACAACGCAATGAGCACCCATTTCAGGTTACTCCATTTTCCGAAACTTTCTTTCAGCGGATTCTTCGAAGTCTTTCCCGCTTTTTTCAGTTCGGTAAATTCGGGTGACTCTTCCAGTTTTCTTCGGATGATAAACGACATCAGTACAAGAACCGATGAAAGTAAAAACGGAATCCTCCAGCCCCATTCACGGAACGCTTCGTCACCCATCAGCGACTTGCACAGCAGGATAACGCCAATGGAAATAAACAACCCGAGCGTAGCCGTAGTTTGAATGAAGCTCGTGTAAAATCCTTTTTTTCCTTCGGGCGCATGTTCGGTAACGTATGTAGTGGCTCCGCCGTATTCGCCGCCGAGAGCAAGTCCCTGCAACGCACGAAGTACAAATACAATGATGGGCGCGGCAACACCTATGGAATCGTAGCTTGGAATTAATCCGATTCCGAATGTCGCTCCGCCCATGATCATGAGCGTAAGCAGGAACGTGTATTTTCTTCCCACGAGATCGCCGAGACGACCGAATACGATGGCGCCAAACGGACGGATGACAAATCCAACACCGAATGCAGCAAGCGTTGCAAGAAATCCGGCAGTGGGGTTTTCCTTCGGAAAAAACTGTGATGAAATAATTGCCGCGAGACTACCGAAGATGTAGAAGTCGTACCATTCGATGACGGTGCCGGCAGAGGATGCAAGGATGATGCGACGAATTCCCTTCGGAGAAGTGCTCATGTTGTAAATCTACAATTTTACAGCATCCAAATTAACCACGTAGAAACATAGAACACATAGGCATAGATTAGGATATAGGCCACTACCCACATAAGCGTATGATCGCACAGCGATCCTCTTGTGAACTGTATCTATGTGGTTTAATTGATAAGTGGTTAACGATAAACATCCAGCACCGAATTACTCAGGTATCCCTTCACGTATTTCCCCTTCGCGTCTTTCACGCAAATTACAAATGCGTGTCCCACCGAGTAATGTTTTTCCTTCACCGGTCCTTGCGCCCATATCCACTGATCGTCTTTGATGGTGCCGAGCAGGTTGTGAAAACAGCTATCGACTTCAAAGCAGGATGCATCTGTACGCACACGCACAAACCCGAGATCATTTTTTGCAATGTGAACGGCTTGACGAAACTCCATCGAGTCAGGTGCAGCTTCACATTCCTTGTTCACCGCATTGATGAAAAATACGCGTGTGGTGTCTTGTGCAGTGATTGCATTTTCCAGTGAATCGCGATAAGGCGCAAGTGAATCGTAAATGATTCCTTTCGGATCATCGGTTCCGGATTCTTTGCAGGAGCAAACGAATGCAAAAAGCAAAAATGCAGGAATCCATTTCATCGTTTCACCTCCGTATTGCGATTTGTTTCAGGGCCCTGCTGGAAAATTCCATCGACGTAACTGAAGTGTCCTTCGGTCACGTATGCTGAATCTATTCCGCAACACTCCACCTTGTCATAAACGTAACGGTAATTTAAATGTTGCGTTTTTGGTTCGTAACTCAACGCAATTTCATTGGGATAAATGCTTTTCTGTGCACACTGGAAGAATGGATGAGGTTGGGTGCCGTCATCCTCCAGCGTATTCAACGGCAGCGGGTGATAGAAAACTATATAGTCGGTAAACGAAATGAGCGAGGCCGAAAGTACGGTTGATTTTTTTGTTTTGGTTTTACCCGCGTATCCTTCATCGATCACCAGGTATTTTCCGTCATTCATCACCGCAATTTCACGGACATGACCAAATGGTACGCGGTTGTTTACATATCCGGAACCGTCGTTGTAGTGCAGGTACGATTCACACAAATCGTTGCATGACCGCACACACTCTTCACCTTCTACAACGAATAGGGTGAATACGCTGTCCGGTGAATAAATGATTTGTCCACCGGAAAAGAACAGTCCTGCTGCAGCAAGTATGCTGTCAATCTGGATATCGGTGAGGTGCGAATTAAAACTATGATCGCTGAATTCTTCGAGCGCATAATGCACCTTCACTTCACGAATATGCCGTGCAAGAATGGCGGAATCACTTTCCGGTTTCATGGAAGGTGCTGAGGAAACGTATGCGCCGGAGAACATCGCCAGCGAAATTACCGCAGCGATTCCCGTTGTAACCGCAGATATTATTTTCAGTGGGAGCTTCATTCGCTTAGTCGCGCAATCCCGCTGGCGGAACCGGTTTTGGATCGGGTGGCTGCACAGGACGTTTCAGCTTGTTGAAGAATTCTTTGAAGAATTTAGAAGTGTGTTCTTTTTCATGACCACGTTTTATTTTCTTGTCTTCCATGTGAACAACTTCACCCGTGCGGAGATCAAGCACAACAGCATCGTAATAAAATTCGCGGCGCGGAATGAATCCGTAAATCACCGGGAACACGGCCACGCAGGAAATCGCAAACCACACCGGGTGCTGGATCCGTTTGAGATAAGCCGCTTCAACGTTTGTGAACATCACGTAAGGAGTTCCATAACGCGCAATGAGCGAATCGATCTCTGCTTTGTTAGCGAGGTTCGTTGCGTAATTGTTCGTGCCATACTGCATCCGCTCGTAGAACCATTCGTTCAGCAATGCATAATCGGAGAACGTGTCCGTGTCGAGACTGTCCATCAGGAATGGCGACAATACAATGGCGTCGACGCCTTCGCTTTGGGCAGTCTGGTCAACAATCGTACACAATTCAACCTGGCCTTGTTCACTTTTCGGATATTCCTGTTCCGGATCTTCTTTGCGGTCGGGCTCGTGGTAGTAATTGTAATCGGGATTGACCACGATGACTTTGTTTACACCGTAACCGTATTTCTTTTCGTCAGCCTCACGCTTTTCACGCTCTTCTTTGGTTTCCCCGTTTGTCCAGGAATAACCGGTTGTACCGGCACCGACAAGGCTTCTCCTGTGATCGGTGTAGTAATCGAAACGCGCAACAAATTCCGTGTCTTTCATCAGTTCAACAAAAGCAAACTTGATGAACCGTTCTTTCTCCGAAGAAATTCTGAATTTATCCAGGCGGGAATATTTTGAATCGCCGACTTCACCGGTTTCCTGTGCTTTCTTGATTGAATCCTGACGGAGTTCTTCCTGTGCCTGTGCAGGAGTGATTGTGGAGAAGTACGTCCGGTGAAGATTTTGTTTGTTCACCAGCATGGAAAACAAACTATCGCACAGGCGCGATTGCAACGAATCCGATTTGTCTTCGCGGTAAATGTACCAGTTGTACGAAAGCGCCATCACGGTCATTTCATCCGCTTCCATTTCTTTGAAGAGATGAAACACCTGTTGCTGTTGTCCCGGGTAATCTGCGAAATCGGGAACGCTGTAGTAAGAAGAACGCTGCAATGCGCTGTAGCGCGAACCGCCGCGCCAGAAAAATCCTCCCCAGAACGAATACATGGTCGCGCCCGACTGTTTGTAAGCCGCCATGTTGAACATCGAATAGCCAATGATCTTTTTCAGTTCAAGGTCGTTCGGATGTTTCTGCAACATGAGGAAGGAGGCATAGATCGCTTCCGGATAATCGCGCTGCAGTAACAGCAGGCGGCACATTTCGTAACGGGCTTTTTCACGCACGATGAGAAACTCATCTTTGGAAACTGCAAAATGCACACGACCGGTTTCGCTTACGGTATCCATTGTGGAAAGCAAAGCCATCCGGCGTTTACGCACATTCGGGTGTGTGCTGCTGCGGTCTTCGTAATTATCGTCGGTGTAGATCGGGTCAACTTCGTTGCGGTAATATCCAACCGGAACTTTCATGTAATCCTTGTTGAAGAACAGCGTGTCAAACGGAACATCGTCGAACGGGAGATCGGAGTATTCAAGAATATCGAACGAACGTTTTGCATCGCTGATCGCGTAAGGCGATTTCATGTACAGTTCAAACCCGAGACGATCCGCTTCGAGTTCCTGTTCCTGGTTGTAGGAATAGTACTCCTGCGTGTTGTAGTTCTCTTTCTCGCGCATCTCTTCGCGGTTGAGATAACCTTTGAGCATGTGTTCCTGCTTGAAATGCGTGATCTCGTGCGCAAGAATGAATGCAAGCTGCGCTTCGTTCTCCAGCTGCGCGAGCAGTCCCACCGTAATGAGAATATTTCCAGTCGCCGAAGTATACGCGTTCAGCTGCGGATCTTTGTAAACGTAGAAATGCAATTTGTTGAACAACGCAGTGTCGTTTTTCAACAACACCGCAGCCACTTTGGTCACGTAATTGCTCAGCGAGTCATTGAACAACACAAGACCGGTCATGGTGCGTTGCTGCGCATAGTAACTCATCTCCCGCGTGAACTTCTGCTCTTTTTCGTTCATCGGATTTCCGCTGCGTTCGCGCGCTTCGATCTGCTGAGTCACACCTTGCTGGGAAGGGCAATGAAAAAACGGAGGAACGGTTCCGCCGGGTTGAAGCGGCTGGAGGTGGGTTTGGGAAAAAGCCTGCATGGAAATAAGGGCCGTTGCAAGCGTGAGGAACTGAAGTAACCGCATAGGAATTGGATTCAAATTCGATGTTTGTAAACAAAAATTTCTGCTCCGGATATTCGCAGACCATGAGGGGTCAGCGTTCTGCTGCGTAAATTCGGAATCGGCTTTGTATTAACGCAATTTACCGCGAAAAGTGTCAGGGAATCCGGAACTTTTTTGAAATTATTACCAATAAAAGTTAAAGACCGGAGGCTGACAATTAATGGCGTTTGCCCTGCTGTCGGAATTTTATTTTCTCGCAGGCGGAGGTTTCAGAAACTGAAAAATTTTACCATAATAAATCCTGGATTCTCCCAGTGTGGACATCCCCTTTCCTGCTTTTGTCCAGGAGTGTGCTATTCGCCCTTCCTTCAGATCATAAAGCGTGGTTTGGCGGTAGGTATAGCATCGGGATCCTCTCCATTTTCTTGTAATGGAATAATCGGTAATCGCATACCTGGCTGGTGAAATGCGGCATACCGAATCGAATTCGGTGCGATAAGCCAGGGGAATCGAAGCGTAATTCTGCTCCAGAACAGTCATCTCAGAAAACACCAGACTGGCGATGCAAAAATTGTTGTACGTATCGATAGTCAGTGAGTCTGGAGAAAGCGGATCAGCACTGTTCAAGCCGACTTTATTCACGCGGGCGACGGTTTTAATATTTTGCACGTGCGTTTTTGTATGTGACTCGGTTTCCAACGGCTTCAATTCAAAAAAGGAGGTTCTTTTTACTTCGACCAACCAGATGTGCTGACTTCCCATCAGGTATAGAGAGTCGTTGTCGAGTTGCGGACTTTTCGGTGGAACGTAGTCAAACCGGGGATCGAGTGTTTGATGTGCGGTATAGCATGCCCGAAACGAAGAATCATCTGCGAGAGTTTTCAATTGTGTATTGATGTAGCGGTAACCTCCCGCTTTCCTGGTAGTGTCTTTTTTTTCAGGTTCCAGAATTTTAATTCCTTCTTCCCGGATCATTTCTTGTATGATGCGAAATGGGTCATCGCTTTTCGATTTCTTTTTCACTCCGGTACTTTTCGGTCCGTTGCCCTCACTTCGACCGGGGTATTCAGTTATCCTTACGTGTCCTACACTATCGACCGGAACCGGTTTGTTCAGGCAATAAATACTGATGCTCCGTTCGCACAATTCCATAGCCAAGGTCTTATTCGAAGAGGTCCGTTGGGAGTAACGCCATGTCCAGTCGATCGTCAGAAGCATAATTTCCCGCACCACCATATGATTCAAAAATGCTTCCACCTGTGTGATATAACCACGGCTGTCAGGCTTTGGTTCCGGTTCGGGGTGATAAAAATCGAACAGTCCCTGAAATTTGTCCAGATGAGTTTCTTCGGAGGTTATCGGAACATATTGTTCCGGGTTCGGCAATCCGCTTTGTGCAGCCGTGATGTGATAAAGCGTTTTTGCAACTAAAAAATCTGCCGCGTCTCTTGCCGAAGAATCTGTGGTGTGCAGGTAATACCCGATATAAATTGCGGCGCAGACATTGTCGGTTTCCAGCGATATCAATCCACAATTGTATATCGCCAGTTGGTTGACCCATCGGAATTTACTGTCCGGTTCTGCTTTTACGCGGACAAAATCCTTGATCTTAAAATATTCGACAAGATATTTTTTTCTTTCTTTAAACGAATTCTGGGAAGAGGATTTGAAGGTTGATTCCGGAATGGTGTCGGGGGCAACCTGTGACGAATTGAATTCTGCCGGAAAATGAAATTGTTCGTTGGAAAAAAAGTTCATGTCGAACGGAAGAGCAGTTGGGACGATTCGATTATCGTTCCGCACATCAAAGTAACGGGTGGCTTCCGGTGTGGAGAATCCTGCCGCTTCGTACAATTCGAAACCCAGGAGATCGGCTTCTTTCTCCCGTTTGCGCAGGTATTCGAGATAAGTAAGTTCCTCAGTAGTGCTGTATTCTGCCTGGTAAGGATCTTCCAGCATGGCATAATCGCCCTGGAGAAAGTGAGCAATTTCATGACACAGAACAAATGCCAGCTGATCTTCGTTCTCCAGCTGTGCGATCAACCCGAGTTCAACAATGATTAATCCATTTGGAAATACAATTGCATTGGTTCCTGTGGAATAATAAACGTAGATATTTAACATCTTCCGCTCCTCGGGTTGATTCTTCATTATCCGGTCGGCAAGGGAATTGAGCAGCACACCCGCCTCATCGTTGAATAATAAACGTCCGGAAGAGAGGTAATTAAATTGTGCTGTATTTGCTTCCGCCATTGCTGCTCGTCCTGACTCATCAAATTGGACTCCCATTGCAATGCGCTGGTTGATCATCCGCAAATTGTAAACTTCAGGGCTCATATTCACCCACGCCGGCAACGGTGCTTTCGACAGCATCATGTGCAGGTTGTTCTGTGCGCTTGAAAAAACACTAAAGCAACAGGCAACAATCAGGAAAAGAAAAGATTTCATAGCACACTAATGTACACCAGAAAGTGAGCCGCCCTTCTCAAAGAGCCGGTTAATTTTCCGCTCTATCGACGAGTCCTTTTCCAGTGGCGGCGCATGATGTGGTTTTGTCCGCGAATCGAGGATCAGTGGTCCGCGGCAACCCCAGTGTTTGTTCTCCGTAACAGCATGCACGCCGTATACGTCATGCGATGGATTATTCCGCGTGAACGTCACCCACACCCAATTGTCGATGTTCTTCGAAGTAAAATCGACATCGTCGCAAATGGTGATCATCGCAATTCCTTCCAGTGCGGAAGATTGTTCGGCAAGCACAGTCGTGAGTTGATTCATTTCCTGGATGGCCGAAGCGTGATCGCGGAATTTGGACGCACCGATAACGATTACGCCGGGCATGACCAAAGTGGGTGAATGAAAACCATCAGGCAGACGCAGCGCAGGAAGTTCAGCAGTGAGATTGCGTTTCTTTTCTCCTGCAGCGGCAAGCACGAGTTTCGAACCTTCATTCAAACCGGTTCCGCTGTAATCGAGCGTGTCAATTGTAGTCTTGGTTTGAAAATGAAGATCGCGCGTGAAGTCAATACGCTCGAGCATGTGCGCGAAAAATGCAGGGAGATTGTGAATATCCAGATCCGCATTGTCTTCCTGTGCACAGATGAACAGAAATTTCGCGAGCGACAGTTGTCCTGTACCAAGAATGCGATTGGCAATCGTGAGAATTTCTGCAGGCTTACGGTCTTTCGCGTACGGCGTGTAACGTTCACTGCCGATCGCCAGCAGAAGTGGATGCACACCGGAACCATCTACTGCGTGCACAGCTTTGATGCCGGGAATTTCATCGTGCATCGCTTCACCCGTAAGTTCGTGCACGAGCCAGCCGAAAACGGAATCTTCCTGCGGCGGACGACCAACCACGGTAAATGGCCAGATCGCATTTTCTCGGTGCCACACTTTGTGTACGCGCATCACCGGGAAATCGTGTTTGAGACTGTAATAACCCAGGTGATCGCCAAACGGACCTTCGGGTTTATTTTCGCCGGTGAAAACTTCCCCGGTGATTACAAAATCGGCTTCGCTGGCGAAAGTAAATCCATCGCGCTGCGAGTACCGGATGCGGCGGTTGCCCAGCACTCCGGCAAATGTGAGTTCCGATAATCCTTCCGGTAACGGCATCACTGCGCCGAATGTGAGCGAAGGTGGTCCGCCAACGATGACAGAAACACGCAGCGGTTTTCCTTTCGCATGCGCTTTCGACTGGTGAACTCCGATTCCGCGGTGCAACTGGTAGTGCAAACCAATTTCTTTGTTCATCGCGTAATCATTCCCGGAAAGCTGGATGCGGTACATCCCGATGTTGGATTGCATCACTCCCGGATGATCGATATCTTCTGTGTACACGATGGGCAACGTCACAAAAGCGCCACCGTCCATCGGCCAGTGTTTGATCAATGGCAGTTTGTCGATGGTTGTTTCGTGCGCGAGTACAGGCCCACTGTTTTTTTGCCTGGGCAATGCTTTCAGCGCGGTGAACGGAACATCAAGATTGCTGAATGGTTTTCGTAAAACAGATGCAGGATCGGATTTCACTTCGACCATACGCTGCACTTTTTTTATTCCGTCGCGGAAAATAAATGCAGCACGTTCTTTGGTCCCAAAAATATTGGATGCTGCGCGGAACGAAGTTCCTTTCACATTTTCAAAAAGCAGTGCAGGGCCTCCGGCTTCGCAGACACGCATGTGAATGGCCGCCATTTCGAGATTGGGATCTACTTCTTCCCGCACACGGATCAGCATCTTGTTTTTTTCAAGATCAAGGAGACATTGTTCGAGAGACGAGTAGGACATGCGGGTGTAAAGGTACGAAGGTATTATTCAACCCCTTCAGGGTTGTGGGTTCGTCGGGAAGATTGCTCGGTTATTAGTATTCAACCCCTTCAGGGTTGTGGGTTCGTCGGGAAGATTGCTTGGTTATTAATATTCAAACCCTTCGGGGTTCGGTATTGTGTTGCGGTCTGGTTGGAACACTGGTCGAATTTTTCTGGCGCGGATTGAACCTAACCCCGAAGGGGAATATTAATAACACCGGACGAAGTCCGGTGGGCACGCGCATGCGATGCGCCCCAACCCTGAAGGGGTTGAATAATCTACACGCGTCTGCAGATCGCATTAAACTCACACACCCTGCACTGCTGCACATTCGGTGTCTGATCAAAAAGCGTTTTCTCCGACAGCATCTGTTCCGTGATCGTGAAAAGACTCTTTTCAAACTCACCCAGGTTTTCGCTGGTAATGCGATCGCCCTGCGGAGTGTGCAAATGAAGAAATCCTTTCTTAACCATGCGGAAAGAAACAATTCCGGGCTGAACCATCGCAGCGCCGTCTTCTGATTTCAGGTACAGCCACGCGTACATCATCAGCTGAAACGCCTTTCCTTTTTTATCGGTTTCCGTGAATTCCGACCAGGCCGCGATCTTCACGTCATTGTCTTCCACTTTACCGGTTTTGTAATCCGCCAGACGAATAACCGGTCCAACGCGGTCGATGCGGTCCGCTTTGCCTTTGAACAGGACGTTCATTCCGGAAATCGTTTGCGTAGTACCAATTTCCTTCTCGAGCGCAAGAACGGTGGTCGTAAAACCTTTTGTTTTCTCCAGCGTAATGCGCGAAATTTCCTGGTCGATAAAATTCGTGATGTAACGCTGCGCGATTTTCTCCGCCAGTAAATTTTTACCCGAGCCTGATTCTTCATCCGGAAAATGTTCACGGAAAGCATCGCGGCAGGCAGCGGTTACTTTTGTTTTCATCGCCGTGAAATCCGCAGGTTCCAGCTCCTTCAGCAAAAGCGGCATGAAGAGTTTTTCCAGCGCCGTGTGCATGATTGTTCCCAGCGTATTCTGGTCAACGGTTTCTTCTACTTCCTCTTCTTCACGCAAGCCGGCGACATACCGGAAATAAAAACGCAGGCGGCATTCACGGAAAGTATTTACGAGCGATGGCGAAAATCCATCAGTCGCTTTCTTTGCAATGAGCGAAATAATTTCCGGCGATGAGGGAATTGTAATTTCATCGGTTACCGGTGAGGAATCGAGTTCTGCTCCCGCTACGATGGAACGGAATGTAACCTGCTTATTCACCTTGGGCAATTCATGCAGCATCTGCGCAACGTACCGGCTTTTTTCTTTCACACCAAAACTGTCCTGGTCGGTGTTGTAGATGATGCAGATATTTTCAGCGCGCTGAATCATGCGGTAATAATTGTAGCCGGCAATTGCTTCGCGGTCGTTGTACATGGGCAAGCCGAATGCTTTGCGCAGGTCGTGCAGGATAAATGAATGCTGCATGGAAGAAGAAGGCAATACGCCTTCGTTGGCAGAAACAAGGATCACGTTTTTGAAATCGAGCAAACGTGTTTCCAGCATCCCCATGATCTGCAATCCACGCAGCGGTTCACCGGAAAAAGGAACAGCAGAACTTCCGAATACCTGGAGCAACAATGTTTTTACCGAAGAGATTTCATCAAAACCTTTTCGTTCGCTGAACAACGTGGAGATGCGGTTGAGCGCAAGGTTCAGCTGGAAAAGGTATTCCATATCGAGCGCGTAAACTTCCGCCTTGGCCGCAAAAATGGTACGCAGGTTGTCAATCACCGCGCGTATTTCGTCGATGGCCTGCTGCGCCGAAGTCCACGGATTGAAAAAATGCTCAATGCCCAAACGCCTTGTTTCCGTTGAAGGCTTGACCAATTGCTTCAACGAAACAAACGTCATATTTTTTCGCGCCATCTCCTGGATGAACGTAATCAGCAGGGCCGGTTTCTTTGCACCCGCAACGATGTACGGATGACGCAAGAGCCGGATAATGTCCTGGTGATAAAATTTGACATCACCTTCACGCGTTTTGATACCGAATCGCGCAGCATTTTCGTGGAGCGAAAATAAAATATGAAGCAGCGTGAATACCGGTGTGTTGCGCATCGGGTATCCCATGGTGATGTTGACATCCGGAAAACGGGACGGAACCGCATTGAGCACCGGCATGAGTAATTGTTCGTCGGCTAGCACAATGGCCGTTTCGCCCGGCACAAAACCAGCTCCTTCTTTTTCAAGAAACCCCGAAGCGGCCCGCGCCTGCGAAACATTCCGCGCTGCTGCAATGAGCGTTACATTTTTAGCTGTGCCCGCAATGCCGTCGATCACGTGTTCAAACGGACGATCAATGCTGGTTTTCGTTTTGAAAAATTTCTCTTTGTATTCGCGGAGAAATTTTCCGGCTTCATTCATTTTATCTTCGAGATAATACCGGTCGGTATCCCAAAGCAAATCGGCTTTGCCATTCGAAGAAAGAAACGCGAAAAGTTTTTCTTCCGCTTTGCTCAAGGCATTGAAGCCGGCAAAAATGTAATGCTGCCACGGTCCCGGTGAAACACGTTCCTGCAGGTTCTCCGCTGTAACACGCTGTGCAAGTCCGCTCCAGGCTTTTCCGGCAGCAAGCATAACCGCGCGCAGCTCATTGTACCAATTGGTGATGTGGTTCCAGAACTCGAGATATTTTTTCTGGAAATCGGAGAGCGTCGTTTCTCCTAAACTCCAGTGTTCAATGTCTTTGATATCGGCGAGGTTCCGGAACAATTGTTTGGGATCGGCAAGGCCCGAATCCACGTCGTTGAAATCGGTGAGTAACGCGGGCGCCCATTTGCAGAAACCATCAAAAGGTTCTTCGGTATGGCCCGGAGTTTTTTTGACGATCTCGTAGAGCGATAAAAGAAGTTCGGCCTGGTCGGCTTTCTGCAAACCGGCAAGTTGGAAGAACAGATCTTCAACGGGAAGAATGGTTGGCGACCACGCCGGAGTATTGATCCGTTCCGTCAGTTCTTTTTTCAGAAAAAGTCCGGCACGCCGGTTGGGCAATACCACGCAGAGATTCCCGGCATCGGAATGATGGGCGAGAATGAAATCGGCTACGTTTCCCAGGAATGAGCTCACGGCAGTATCTTTACACAAATCTAATTGTTGTGCGGCTCAAAAGCTGTTCAGGAATGGGAAGTGTATCAGTTTAACCGGAAAAGTTTGTTTTCAGGAGAGCCATCTTAAAGTTGAGCCGCGGATTACACCAATTACGCGAATGTACAATTGGCGTAATTCATGTAATTCGCGGCTCAATGAAACTGAGACA
Organism: Bacteroidia bacterium; assembly: GCA_035489505.1. GTDB lineage: Bacteria > Bacteroidota > Bacteroidia > Palsa-965 > Palsa-965. Next base: position 12,812 of record DATHKF010000436.1, read on the forward strand.
TTATCCAGTACAAGCGAATCATGAATTATCCTGTTTACCGAAAATACCTGAATGAGCTCTCGTGGTTTAAGATCACGGGCCCCGATTCTTTTGAGGAAATCCGCAAAATGGGAACGCGTTATCTCAAATCAACCCACGCGGTTAAAATTTTGCCCGACCGCAATCTCCTTCACGATCTACTGGTGGATTATCACAGCTTCGCCGTAGAAATTGATGCCGCCGAATACGCCTCCGTAGAAGTACGTACGCAGTAAAACAGGTAAAATACTGCTGAAAACTAATGATTTAGGTCCATAGCGACCGTTCGCTCACCCGCATGCGCCGTTGCATAACCGCCCCAAACTTTGGAAGAAGCCTGTCGTATATTGGCCCTGAAGAATTTTAAAATCGGGCGGCAAACCTGGACACTTGAGAAGACCTAAGTGACCCCTGCACACGAGCCTTCTGGATTCCCGGGGGGCTCGTTTTTTTTGCACTTATTTCCCGTTTAAGCTGGCACGGCATGTTTTCTGGCCGTCAAAATTCAAAATGTCTTCAAAGTGTAAGCCGTAAATTGTACCCATGAAGTTATTGATCGTGGAGGACGAGGCTGACCTGGCGAGGGACATTGTTGAATACCTGTCCAATGAAAAATACGTGTGCGAAATTGCGGGCACGTTTGAACAGGCACTCGATAAGATCGTGACGTATTCGTACGATTGTGTTTTGCTCGACCTGATGTTGCCCGGAGGGAATGGAATGACTTTGCTTGAGGAACTGAAAAAACAGGACAGGCAGGATGGGGTGATCATTATTTCCGCAAGAAATTCCATTGACGATAAAGTCACCGGGTTGAAGATCGGTGCCGACGATTATTTATCCAAACCGTTTCATCTGTCGGAACTTGCCGCGCGTGTGCATTCGGTTATCCGCAGGAAACAATTTCACAGCAACAATGTGATTCATTCGGGCGAGTTGAAAATTGACTTCCTGGCAAAAACCGTTTCGGTGAATGATCATCCTGTTCCGTTGACCAAAAAGGAACTTGATCTCCTGTTATTTTTCATCGACAATAAAAACCGCGTAATTTCCCGAAATGCATTAGCCGAACATCTTTCCGGCGATATTGCAAACATGCTCGATAATCATGATTTCGTGTACGCGCACATCAAGAACCTCAAGAAAAAACTGCACGATGCCGGGTGTGATGCATATTTGAAAACCGTGTACGGGACAGGATACAAATGGGAAATGCCATGAAGAAGCTTCTGAACAGAACCATCTGGCCGTTTGCATTGTATTCACTGATCGTGCTGGCCGTGAGTGTGCCCGTTTATTTTTTTATTGTGGAGCAGATCTGGGAGGATGAACTCGATGAACATCACTGGATCACAAAAAATAAAGTAGAGCAGGAACTGAATACAGAATATGAAAATCCGGCCGAGATTCCGGTGATGCTTGAGCAGTTCAATCGCCTCAACCTGGGCAGCACGATCCGCGCGATGGGTTCCGGAGAACACCCCGGCGACAGTGTGTATTCTCATTACCGGTTTGATCCGTATTACAACGAAGTAGAACGGTTCAGGGTGCTTTCTGCGCAGATTAAAATTCACAACGAACCGTACCGGTTGATTATTGAAACCAACATCGAGGAGTCAGAAGAAACGGTACTGGCGATCGCTACAGTTGCCATTTCATTTTTTCTGATTCTTCTCCTGGGATTTTTCTGGCTGAACAGAAATCTTTCCAGGAAAATCTGGAAGCCGTTCTACAGCACGCTGGATAAACTGAAAACGTTTGATCTCTCCGGTGAAAAAGGAATTGTAACGGAGCAAACCGACGTGCTGGAATTTGAAGAACTGAACAAGGCTTTGCACGTGCTCATTGAGAAAAACGTTTCTGTTTTCCGGCAGCAGAAAGAATTCACGGAAAATGCATCTCACGAATTGCAGACGCCACTGGCTATCCTGAAATCGAAAGTCGATCTGTTGCTCCAGGATGAAACGCTTACGCAGGAGCAGTCTGAAAAAATTGAGGCACTCAATGCACCGCTTTCTCGGGTTTCCCGGATCAATAAAAATTTACTCATCCTCGCGCGGATTGAGAATCAAAAATTTGCAGACCATACCGAAGACCTCGATATCGGGGCACTTGTGAATGAATCGCTCGAATTTATTGCGGACCAGGTTGCCGGTCGTCACATAACAATCAGTAAAGAGATCAGCACGGAAGTCACGGTGCATGCAAACCGGAGTCTGCTGGAGACTGTAATCCTGAACCTTCTGCTGAATGCGATCAGGCACAACGTAGAGAAGGGAGTATTGCACATCAGTCTTACGGATAAAAAGCTGGTGGTGTCCAATTCCGGAACAGCTTCTTTGAACACCGACTCACTTTTCCAGAGATTTGCCTCAACTTCACGCGTATCTCCTGGCAGCGGATTGGGATTGGCGCTTGTCCATGAGATTTGCCGGCGTTACGGTTGGAAGGTCGCTTACCGGTTTGAAAAAGACATGCACATTTTCGCGGTGCAGTTCTGAAAATTCAGAATTTCTTCCAAATCAAGATTGATCTTTGAATCAAATCAAAACCAGAAAACCATGAAATTCAGATTTTTCATCCTTTTAGCTTTCGTGATTTCATCCTGTACAGCAACTGCCCAGGAATTGAAAAGCGCCGATGTCCCTGCACCTGTACGTACGGCATTTGAAAAATTATACCCGAGCGTCAAAGATGTTGACTGGGAGAAAGAAGATGCTAACTATGAGGCGGAATTTGAGATCAGTAAAACAGAGCAGTCTGTTGTTTTTGATGCCCTGGGAAATCTCCTGGAAACAGAGGTGGAAATTGCCGTGAGCGAACTTCCGAAAGCGGCAAGCGAATATGTCGCGAAGAACCATGCCGGAACAAAAATTTCTGAAGCTGCTAAGATCACAGACGCGCAGGGAACCGTAACCTATGAGGCAGAAGTAGGAAAAAGCGACTTGATCTTTGATGCGCAGGGCAATTTCATCAAGGAGATCAAAGAAGACGGAAAAGACGAAACAGAAGACTAACCGGATTTAGATTTTTAATTGGGCTGATAATATGAGGGTTTGTTTTTTTCTGCTGTTTTTCTTTGCCGGGATTTCGGTGTTTTCGCAAAACGTTACGCTTTCCGGAATTGTCCGCGACAGTTCCACGCAGGTTGTGCTGCCGTACGTAAATGTTGTGCTCAAGGCGCAAAAAGACAGTGCGTTTGTTACGGGAAGCATAACGAACGAAGAAGGCGTTTTTCAATTGACGGAGGTCAAACCCGGCGAGTATTTCCTGGAGATCGTTTACGTCGGTTACAAAAAAACATCACTGCCTGTGATCGCAGGAACGCTGAGTCCGTTTCTTGATCTCGGACATATTGATCTGTCCGAAGATGCAAGTGCGCTGAATGAAGTGGTCATCGCTGAAAAGCAGGATGCGGCCGGCGGAAAAATGGACAAGAAAACATTTACCGTTGAGGATAACATCAGCCAGAGTGGTGGCACCGTGCTCGATGTCCTCAAGACTTTACCGGGAATTACAATCTCAGCTGACGGTAAAGTTCAGTTGCGCGGAAACGATCGCGTGGTGATATTGGTCGACGGTAAACAAACTGCGCTCACCGGGTTTGGCGATCAAACCGGGTTGGATAATATTCCCGCATCGGCGGTGGAACGTATCGAGATCATCAACAGTCCTTCTTCGAAATATGATGCGAATGGCAATGCCGGAATCATCAACATCATTCTGAAAAAAGAAAAAAAGGAAGGATTCAACGGAAAGGCCGGACTGGCTACTGGTATTGGGGCGTTGTGGGTCAAGAAGGAGAATCTCCCTGGAATTCGTCCGCAATACCAGAACACACCGAAGATCAATCCCTCGTTGTCGCTCAACTACCGGAAGAACCGGATCAATCTTTTTTTGCAGAGCGATTACCTGTATACGCAAACGCTGAACAAGAATGAGTTTGTTGAACGGACGTACGACACCGGCGATACCATCATGCAGCAACTCAAACGCAACAGGAATACCAGTGTGTTCACTGCGAAAACCGGCATCGATTATTTTCCGGACGAGCACAATTCGTTTACTTTTTCGACACTTTTCAGCAGTGAAAAAATCATTGACCGTGGCGATGAGCCTTTCTTCAACGCAGACCTTTCTGAGCGTTATCGTCTGTGGCAGTTTCTCGAAGACGAACTCAAAACAACAGTCACTGCTTCTGTTGCCTGGCAGCACACGTTCAAACAACCCGGACGCGTGTTGAACGTCGGGTTCAACTATACTTTTCACCGGGAAGATGAAAAGTATTTCTTCACGAACATCATGCCCGCGTATACCGGATACGATTCCTTCAAATTGCTTTCGGATGAACACGTAGGTGATTTCACTGCAGATTATGTGCGGCCACTGCGCTACGGACGTTTTGAAAGCGGAATGAAAATCAGGAAGCGGTTTATTCCAACCGACATGCAGTTTTTTCCCGGACTGAATTCTCCGCTGGATACGAATGCGGCAGGCTGGGCCAATTACAATGAACTGATTCCGGCGCTCTACGGCAATTACGTTTTTGAAAATAAAAAACTGGAAGTCGAAGCGGGATTGAGAGTGGAGTATGTGCGCTTGGATTACATCGTCAATCCGGAACATAGTACGT
>DATHKF010000437.1:0-3311 GCA_035489505.1 Bacteroidia bacterium
CATCCGTTACAGTAACGGTGTATGTAGTTGTTGAAGCCGGAGTAACGGTGATGGATGCTGTTGTGAGATTTCCCGGCATCCACAGGTAGCTTCCGCCGCCCGAACCGTTTATCGTTGTTTGCTGACCGGCACAGATCGTGGCATCAAATCCTGCAAATGCAGCAGGTGGTGGATTCACGGTGATGTAACCCGTCTTGGTTAATGATCCCGTTCCGTTCGGATTCGTAGCTATCAACGTAACTGCAAACGTTCCCGGTGCATTGTAGCAGATGTTTGTTGGATTCTGCGCGGTTGACGTAGCGGTTGCTGCACCACTGAAAGTCCAGCTCCACGAACCCGGGTTGTTCGTGCTCTGATCCGTGTAGTTGATGCAATCGCCCACGCAAATGGTTGTATCGGATGCGAGGAAATTGACGACCGGAACTGTGCACGGTACAACGGTTATCGTAACGGTGCCCGTGCCCGTGCATCCGTTAGCATCTGTACCGGTGGCCGTGTACGTTGTAGTTGCTCCGGGAGAAACGTTGATCGGTGATCCCGGAATCGCTCCCGGATTCCAGACGTAGCTCACCGCGCCGCTGCCGGTTAGCGAGGCTTGTTGTCCCACACAGATGTTTGTTGGATTAGCGATTGCCGTAATTGTTGGACTTGGATTTACGGTAATAACAACCGTACTCGTACTCGATCCGTTGGCATTGGTTGCGGTGAGTGTTACGGAATATGTTCCCGGTGTATTCCACACCACGCCGGTTACGTTTTGTGTAGTTGCAGTAGGCGGAGTTCCTGACGGAAACACCCACGACCAGCTTGTTGGTGAACCCGTTGAAGTGTCTGTAAAATCAACAAGCTGCCCGATACAAACCGATGTTGCGCTGGCTGTAAAAGAAGAAACCGGTGCTCCTGAAGGAGTCACAGCAAGTGTAACATCATCAACAGCAAAAGATGGGTCGGTACCTATACCGTCATCGTTGTTTACCCAGAGAAATCCGATACGCACATTGGGATTGTTGTCGCACGACGCAGGAAGCACAATGGAAAAAGCTGTCCACCTGCCCTGTCCGCCACAACCGGTATTGTTTGTAGCGGGTGTATTGGTGAGCAATGTCCAGCCCGAACCGGAATCATACCAAACGCTGGCATCATCCTGTGCAGTACCCGCTTCAATGTAATTGAACGCAAGTGTGATTGAAGTTTGCCCGGTGCAATTGATCACCGGCGATTCAATTCTCCGGTTGGTTAACGGACAAGACAGGAACGGACACCCCCCTCCGGCATCATACGCAGCACCTACATCCCCAAGGGAGTTCGGATTGGATCCAAGATGCAGTGTAGCGAGCGTAGCTGTAGCGCTTGCAGGCTGGCAACCCGTTCCGCAGATGGTTGGTGTGTGACCATTTTCAGCACAACTCACATACCACATGTTGGGATCAGCACCTTCTGCACCTGTAATGGTTTGCGTCCAGGCTCCATTGGGACCAACGTACGCGCTGGCATCACATGCCGATGTGCAACCGTTGTTGAAATTTTCAGTCCAGAAAACCTGCGCGTCAAGTCCGGGAACCAGGAACAGCAGAAAAGCCGCACCGAGTAAAATTTTTCGCATGAATGATAGGTGTTTGCTTCCCGAATATATGAAAATTACATGCGCACCGCTTCGATTGTTTATTGTTTGAGCAAAAATTCAATCGTGTCAATTCCATCAGCATAATCCCATGGATTTGGTTTTTGTGCCGTTCCCAAAGGATACGCTCCGGCTATAGTCTCCTGGCTCACCACACACTGAATACGTTCCCGGTCGGCAGCGAGGCGAAGTGTAACCTCGTCAATTTTTTCATACGTTTCAAAATACAACACACCGGGAGGCGAAGCAATGCCTGCGTCCTGTTTGATCACCAGGAAATTATTGTCCAGCAAAGGTTCGCTGTTCAACATGTAGATCGTGCGGTTGTATTCGTAATTGTTCATGTACTTCCGGTTGAGCATCAACGTATCGCCCCAGGGAAATAAGGCTTCAAACAACCCGTCGAATTTGTACCCGGCAGGAACAAATACTTTGGTTACGTTCCGGCAACCCAAACCGAAATACCGGAACAGGTCTTCGCCGAATGCAGCGAGCTGCTCCTTCGTTTCATTTCCACTGAACACAGCTACGCTGTTCCTGTTTTTCCGGATCACGTACGGGTACTTCGCGAAATAATATTCAAAGTACCGCGATGAATTATTGCTTCCCGTAGCAATCACGGAATCAATTTTTCCCAGTCGCCCCGAAGTAAATGTGATGCGCGATTGAAAACGCGGTTCAATTTCTTCAAGTATTCCGGCAATCAGCGGCAGGAGTTTATTGTCATCGGATGATAATTTTCCGCAATACGCATGACCGCAGATCAGCACGTGGATGAAATCATCGAAACCGGCTAGTGGAATATTTCCGGCTACAATAACGCCGATCGTTTTTTCTGAAAATTGTCCGGGCAATGTGTACCGCGAAAGCCATTCCTGCAACACCGGTGCTTCGAGTGATTCCGAAATTCCTTCGAGCCTGAACCGCACATTCTCTTCAGTGAACCAGGCGTTGCCTACGTGAACAACCGACAATAAATCCACCAGCTTGTTGCCTGAAACAGTCGCCGGTTTCTTATCAAGAATCATTCTAAGTTCACTGCCTAAATTGCGAAAACCTTCAATCCGCTCACCTGCCGTCATACTTTTTGTATTTTTACGCTGCAAAACTAACAATTAAGCACCTCAACTTATGGCAATCAAGATCACTGAAGAATGTATCAATTGTGGTGCCTGCGAACCGGAATGTCCAAATAATGCGATTTATGAAGGTGGCGCAGAGTGGCGCTTTGCAGACGGTACAACCATCAAAGGAACGTTTACATCTAAAACCGGAATTACCGCTGAAGCTGATGCAGCACAGGAGCCGGTAAGTATGGACCTGTACTACATCGTGGCAGATAAATGCACCGAATGTGTAGGTTTTCATGATGAACCGCAGTGCGCTTCGGTTTGCCCGGTAGATTGCTGCGTGGATGATGAAAATCACCGCGAAAGCAAAGAGGATCTCCTCGCGAAAAAAGACACGTTACACGCTGAATAATCGTTAACACTATAAAAATGCCGTCTCGGATCGTCTGAGATGGCATTTTTCTTGTCTGGTATACCAGAAGAACAATAAATCCGTTTAATTCCAGGTGAAACACACATTCCGGATATTCCTTTTTGCTTTTCTGCTGGTGCAATCGTCGGCGATGGCTGCCCCTACTTTGCAGTCTCTGGAAGATAGGGGCAGCCATCGCCGACGATTG
>DATHKF010000438.1:0-5606 GCA_035489505.1 Bacteroidia bacterium
CTGTCCGGCCAAATCGATCATATCCCAGAAACAAACATTCCCGAAGGCGACTAACCGGCAGACATCAAACAGAGCTTAACTACAAAAGGGCACTGTGAGAGGGAACTTAATGACATTGGGCTTAAGCCCCCGGCAATGAACACAGTGAGTTTGCCAAACGGTTTCAACCGTTTTCCATTCTTGCGACATTGAATAAATTATTTCAAACAGAGCAACTACCCCGGAGGCGCTCCCTGCGTGTCTACCTCGGCGAGCTTGTCGTGAGTGAAACCGAATGGCTCGGTCTGACAAGGTGTTTCAAAGATAGATCGTTGTAAATAGGCGTTCGCAAACGACCTGTTTTCAAGGAGCCAGTTACGAGGCATGCAACACCATTTATCAATTTAACAAGCATTACTTCTGCATATGGAGTAAATTGCAGTATGAAGAAAATCTACCTCTCCCTCCTGTTCTTCACATTCCCACTCCTGTTCTGCGCGCAACCTTATTTTAACGATGGCGCCACATGGTTCTATGGTCACTACCCGTGGGTGCAAAATGCGTATGTAAAAATTGAGAAAACCGGCGAAGTGTGGATGAGCGGAAAATTTTGTGATGAGCTGAAATTCTCCTGGTTCAATTACAACAATGCCGGTTCAGATACGATGCACGTAAACTACCATTATACATACGGTAATGCAGACTCCGTTCTGATCCACCAACCGCAAAATGGTACGTTCGGTATTCTTTATGATTTTACACAAACGACCGGTGGCTGGCTGAGCTGTGCGATCTGTACATCGCCGTTCCTGGTTGACAGTATTTCCCAAACCACAATCGGCAGTGCGGTGTTAAGAACGCAACATACTTCTATGAACAATTTTTCGTTCAGAACAATTGAAAAAATCGGGAACACGGGCTTTTTTATTCCACACATGGACATGTGGAATCCATCAGCACCGGGATTGAACCTTCGTTGTTACCAGGATAATGAAGGTCTTTACCTGCGTACCGGCATCACAGAAACATGCGATGAAGGAAACCCGTTGCACGATCAAACCACGATCCAGGTCACGTCTGGCCCGTTTGCCATTTCTGTTATTTCCAATTCAATTGTTCCGGGGAGTGAAATCACCATTTACGATGTCTGTGGAAGACTGGTTGTGCGCGAATACGCTACGCAAGCAACAACCTGTTACATCGAAATGCAATTGGATGCAAGGGCGGTGTATTTTGCAACGGTACGCAATGATGAAGAATACATTTCGGAAAAGTTTTTGCTGCTCAATCCGGAGTAGTAGTGACTCCTCAATTGTTCACCTCGGCGAGCTTGTTGTCGTGAGCGAAGCCGAGGAAAGACAAGGAACTACACGTTTCCTAATACGTAGATTTTCCCTTGCGGTTGCTGACTTCCACCCTTCGGTTCCAGCGAAATTGCATACGCCGTAGAATTCGTCACCGTCTTCATCGGATGAATTCCGGATAAATTTCCGTCCAGCGGAATCATGCCTGCATCAACCGGTTTGCCATCGACAATTCCCCAGAACTGGTATTGCATGCCATCCGGTGCAGGAGGAAGATTCACGAGTTCGAGATAGACTTCACCGCTTTGCGTATTCGCGTACACCATTGCTTTCGCTTCCGGAGCCACTTCCATTCCCTTGAGTTCAACGCTTTTCATCGCAGGCGTTTTCAGCAACATGATTTCTGCGATCATCTTTTTCACTGAAGAATCGGCAGATGCCATGGTTGAATTCAGCTGATCATTCTGCGCCTGGATCTCGGCCACTTGCTTCGTGGTTTCATCCAGCTTATTGGAAAGCGAGTAATTGTAATACGCACTTACGATCAGCAGAAGCAGTGCCACAGCCGCAGCGTATTTGAAGAAAGGACTTTGTTTCGCAACCGCAGCATTCGCAGCATCGTTCAACCTTCGAACTTTCGGTTGTGTTTCGGATTCAGCGTTCCCGACTGTGCTCGAACTGGCAGAACCCGAAACCCGAAACTCGGAACTTCCGATTCGGGCCAGTATTTTCGCTTTCAACTCGACGGGTGGTGTAACCGCATTCTTCCCATCAAACACCCGCATCGCATCTTCAATCGCCAGCAATTCCGTTTTCACTTCCGCATACTGCGCAGCCATCTCCATAACCAGTTTCGCTTCCTGTTCGGTTGCGAGACCCATTACATAGGCTTCGAGTGCTCCGGATTCTATGAACGTCTTGCTGTCCACTAGTCAATCAGTTTTCGTAATTCAATCAATGCTGTGCGCGTTCGCGTCTTCACTGTTCCCAACGGCATACCCAATTCCTTCGCAGCCTCCTCCTGTGTATAACCACCGTAATACAGGAGGTTGATCATTTCCTGCGATTCCGGTTTCAGCTTTTGGACCAGCTCTTTCAGACCAATACGGTCTATATTGAACACGGTCTTTTGCGACCTGTTTATAGCACTTACGGACTTGTCTATGTCTTGGTTTTTCTCTCCGGACTTGAATGCACGGGAACGTTTGTGGTCAATAGCGAGATTTCGCGCAATATTCACCATCCACGTATACAAACGCCCTTTTTCGGCATTGTACGAGGAATAACTTTTCCAGATTTTAACAAAGGTTTCCTGCAAAAGGTCCTGCGCCACTTCCTCATCGTTCACCATACGGATCAATGTTCCGTACAGCGCCCCAGAGTAATTGTCGTACAGGTAGCTGAACGCATCCGCATCCTGCGCACGTAGCCGTTCGGTTAACTGTTCTTCGCTGTATTTTATTGCTGGTGCCAACTCGTACAAAAATAAACTATTTGCTGGTTTTTTTGCCACGAAGGCCCGAAGTCACTAAGATTCACAAAGTTTTAAGTGTTATTTCTTAGTGTTGCTTTGTGCCTTAGCGCCTTAGTGGCAAAAATCATGGCATGTTTTAGTAAATTTGAGCACGCAATTAACAACGCCACAATTATGTACGGAGAATTCGGAGAGTTTCTAAAAGCAGAACTAAAGACCATCGAAGAAGCGGGTCTTTTCAAACGCGAACGCGTGATCACAACTCCGCAAGGTGCAACCGTACAAGTAAACGGGAAAGAAGTGATCATTTTCTGCGCGAACAATTATCTCGGACTATCGTCGCACCCGCGCGTAATTGAAGCGGCGCATAAAACACTCGACACGCATGGATACGGCATGTCATCGGTGCGTTTCATCTGCGGCACACAAGACATTCACAAAACGCTCGAAGAAAAAATTGCAAAATTTCACCAGACCGAAGACACCATTCTGTACGCAGCCTGCTTTGACGCGAACGGCGGTGTATTCGAACCGTTGCTGGGAGAAAACGATGCAATTATTTCCGATGAACTGAATCACGCATCCATCATCGATGGGGTTCGTCTCTGCAAAGCACAACGTTTCCGGTATAAGAACTGCGACATGGCAGATCTGGAAGAACAATTGAAAGCCGCAGCGAATTGCCGTTTTAAAATTATCGTAACCGATGGCGTTTTCTCCATGGACGGTTTTGTTGCGCCTATGGATAAAATCTGTGACCTCGCCGACAAATACAAAGCGCTCGTGATGGTGGACGAAAGCCATGCAACCGGTTTCATTGGGAAAACAGGTCGCGGTGCAGTAGAAGCCGGAAACGCTATGGGTCGCGTGGATATCATCACCGGCACACTCGGCAAAGCGATGGGCGGTGCCATGGGCGGATTTACCACCGGCAAAAAAGAAATTATCGAAATGCTTCGCCAACGTTCACGCCCGTATTTGTTTTCGAATTCACTCGCGCCTTCGATCGTTGGTGCTTCCATAGCGGTGTTCGATATGCTGAGCGAAGCAACAGACCTGCGCGACAAGCTGGAGGCGAACGTGAATTATTTCAAAGCAGGACTGGACCGCATTGGTCTCGAATATAGAAAGGGAGAATCGGCTATTGTTCCGGTGATGCTGTACGATGCAAAACTTTCGCAGCAATTCGCAGAAAAATTACTGGCCGAAGGAATTTACGTGATCGGCTTTTTCTACCCGGTTGTGCCCAAAGACAAAGCGCGCATCCGCGTTCAGCTCAGTGCCGCGCACGAGAAAGAACATCTCGACAAAGCGATTGCTGCGTTTGAGAAAGTGGGAAGAGAATTAGGAGTGATCAAGAAGGTCTCAACCGTTTAGTTCCTCGCGGTGTTCTCCAGAGCGAAATTCACCCATTGGCTCTTTATTGCGTTTTGGGTGTACGCACTCCTTTGTTTCCTCTGGGGAACGTTGAGTCATCTTCCCAACGCAATTATTTCCACACCATTCATTGCCGGTGCCTGCGCAATAGCTATTCTGTCGGTCGTGCTTTTTATTCACCGCCGCGTATTTGAAATTGCCCTGTTCTTTTTCTTCATCGCGGCAACTTTTTATCTTGAATTTAACCCGTACACGGTGAGCACGTACACTTTCGTCTTTAATTCTGTAACGCTGTTCGCCGGGAAAGTGATTCCCCTGATTTTTCTGATCATGTACCTGTATTACTTCCGAAAACCGGTTATTCACTTTGTGCGAACCACCAAATTGTGGAATTAACCTTCGGCGCCCCAGTTTGCAATCATCGTTCGCGGCGATGGATAGGAAACGGTTGAAACCGTTTGGAGGCATTGCTGTTTTCATTGCCGGGGGCTTAAGCCCCCGGCAATGAAAGATTCTGATTACTTAATCGCTTAAGCGGTTTTCCCGACACCTTGAAACCAAACTGATACACTCCCAATTAACCAGCTTATTCCCAAAGTGCCAGCTATTGATTACTTTTCACAAGCAATTGCTCTATGTACTTTTCCCTCGACTGGTTAAACAAACACCTGCCAACGCTTTCTTCTGAAAAAGAGAAGAATGAGTTTCTCATCCATTTTATAACCGGGGCAGCCGATTTCCTGGTGGATGAGTCCTACGCGGTGTGTAAAGATCTTCTGGAAAAAGGTCGACGCGAAAAGGACGCCGGCTTACAGGCGTTTGCATCCGTACAAATGGCGCTTTATCATCTCACGCACGGAAACCACACCGAACATCAGCGCTTACTGAACGAAGGCGAACAATTTGCGATGACGGCCGAACCTTCGTTTGCCACAGTTGTGGCCTTGCAGATGTGCGCGTTCAACCACTGGTCGGCGGGTGAGCGCGACCGCGGCCTGGAAGTGGCATACGCATCGCGCAAAATGGCTCCGGACAATACGAATGAAGGATTGGGCTGGTCCGATTTCCAGCTGGGAGTCTTTCATTCGGATCTTAAAGACTATGAAAGCGCCCGGAAATATTTTCTGAACGCCGAAAAAATGGCTTCGGAACATGACCTCACGTACCAACTGGCCCGCGTCCATTCTGGTCTTGCAGCCATTGACATTGCCCAGGAGAAATTCGACGATGCACTGATCCGCAATGAGAAAGCGCTTGCCGGTTATCGCAAGTGCGGACAGCTGACCGCAGTGAGTCGCGCGTTAAATGACCTCGGTGTGATTTATTCCCGCCGAGGTGATAACCTGCGCGCGAAAGAAAACCTGGCCGAGGCGATGCATATCCGGAAGGAAATGAATTACCGGCCGGGACTGATCACCACCGAAATTGAGCTGGCCCGCGTTTTTCTCCAGGAGAACAATTTTAAGGAAGCT
>DATHKF010000439.1:0-4319 GCA_035489505.1 Bacteroidia bacterium
CTTTGATCCGGGAGCAGGCACAAGTAATTTAATTTCCGGAGGGTCGCTTCAGATATTTGTGAGCAAGCTGGACAACAGCGGCAATTTTGGTTGGGCCAAACATTTGGGTGGTCCTGGTAACAATATCGGCTATTCCATTGCAACCGATGCATCCGGAAATGTGTACACGTCTGGTCATTTTAGTATGACCGTAGACTTTGATCCGGGCGCGGGAATTCAGAATTTTATTTCTGCAGGAGCTGGTGATGTGTTCGTTAGTAAACTCGATGCATCGGGAAATTTTGTCTGGGCAAAGCAAATGGGCAATACAGCCAATGATGTATCCACCTGCATAGCCATTGATGCTTCGGGATACGTATATACGTCCGGGTATTTTTTCGACACCGTTGACTTCGATCCGGGAGCAGGCATTTCCAATTTAACCACGAACGGAGTTGGTGATATTTTTGTGAGCAAGCTGGATTCATCAGGAAATTTTGTGTGGGCCAGAAATATGGGAAGTACGCTCGATGATTTTACGCATGCGCTTGCCCTCGATAGCGCAGGTGGTGTATATACTACCGGCTTTTACGCAGGCTCCGCTGATTTTGATCCGGGCGCGGGAACGTACTATCTCCACTCCTATTTCCCTGCCGATTCATCACTCATCCGAGACCAGATCTTCGTGAGCAAACTCGACAGTTCCGGAACATTTGCCTGGGCGGTGCAGCTTGGCGGAGTGAAAGGTTACGGCATCGCTGCAACGTCCAGCTACGTATACTCCACCGGATTTTTTACTGCTACTGCAGATTTTGATCCGACCGCAACAGTATTTAATCTGACTACTGCCGGCTCCGACGATGTATACGTGCACAAGTTGAATCAAAGTTCGCTTGGAACGAATGAATCGTATTCAACTTCGTTTGAGCTGTATCCCAATCCTGCTACGGACAATTTCACCATCCGGACCAACACCGTTGCCGATGAAATACTTATTACGGATTTGCTGGGCAATGAAGTCATGAACCTCCAGCCGGTTTCCGCTGAAACAACCGTAAACATGGGCAATTGTGCCAACGGTGTTTACCTGGTGAAAGTTATTTCCGGCAACAGCCAAAGCGTAAGCAGGCTCGTGCTGAGCAAATAAACCAAATGGGCTCCGGCTTTGAGTATGGGTAAATCGTTTAAGTCCGGAAACTTAATGATCGAAAAAATATCTTCTCACTTCAAATTACATCTCCTGAGAATCGAAGTCCTTTTCGTTTTAAAAGCAATTCTATTCATTAAAGATGCGCCAGATTGTATCACACATAGGCATACCCGCGGTGGTGGTTTTTATATTATCAATTCTGTTTTTTTGTTCTTGCTCACCCGAGCCAACAGATGACCTGAACGCAGAACTTACAGGTAAGTGGAAGTGGGACAGTATTTACGGCACGCAGAATATTATCCAATTGTCGTGAATCACACTTTTCTTTTCAATGAAGATGATTCCTATGAGGCGTATGACTGGAACCTGGGTATCACTTGTACAGGTAAATTCGCTACCGAGACAAGTCAGAATAAAGGACTATTCAGACTCTCGTTGGTGCCCGACAATATCTGCCTCGACGATTGCGGTTGCATTTTGCTGGTGATCGAAAAAGTGGAAGCCAACAGGCTTGTCCTGATTGACAGCGCATATCCTCAGTATAATTCTACGGTCAAGGAACCGATCCGGCGTATCTACAAAAGGATCAAATAATTCACCTGGATTTGAGTCAATAAAGATTTTTGCAAATTTATTTGCGCAAGCAGATGATTGCCCATATATTTGCAAGCACTTACTTGCATAATAATCCAGATATGGAAACCCGAAGAGACGTTTTCCAGGCCATTGCCGATCCCACGCGCAGAGAGATTATTCACCTGATCTCCCGCGAATCGCAGAACCTGAATTCCATTGCCGACAATTTCAATGTCAGCCGGCAGGCCATTTCCCTGCACATCAAAATACTTGCAGAATGCGGGCTCATTGTTATCAGGCAACAAGGAAGGGAACGGTATTGCGAAGCAAAGCTGGAAAAGCTCAACGAAGTATCCACCTGGGTAGACGAATCGAAAAAGTTGTGGACGCATAGATTTCATGCGTTGGAAAAATTCCTGGAAAAAACTCAACCCAAAAAGAAAAAACATGGAAGAAAAAAATAAACGGAATGCCGACGAGGTACATCTCTCGTATACATTCAATGCGCCGCGCAAAGCGGTGTTTAAAGCGTGGACCGATCCCGCACAATTAGCAGAATGGTATGCACCGCACGGATGTACCATACTTTTCAAAACACTTGACGTTCGCAAAGGCGGCTCGTTTCTTTCCTGCGTCAGCAATCCGCAGTTTGGCGAATGCTGGTGTAAAGGTGTGTACACCGAAGTTGTTTCTCCCGAGCGTATTGAATATACCATGATTGTATCGGACGAACACGGAAATACCGTTGATCCGGTGAGTGCAGGAATGCACGCAGACTGGCCACTGGAAACAAAAGTTTCTGTGACGTTTACCGAAGACAACGGAAAAACGACGGTCACACTTCACCAGACCGTTTCGCAGAAACTGGCCAAAGAAACCGGCGCATATCCGAGCTGGATCCAGATGCTTGAAATACTCGAACAGCTGTTGATGCGGGATAAAATTTGACCGGTCTTAGGTTTATACGGTAATGAGCGTATTGAATAAGCAGGGTACGTCCCGTAATTTCACAGGTAAACTTCCAAATTCAGCTCATGAAAAAAACCGGTCTGCTCATCCTGTTATTCATCGCACCCGCAACGATCACTCAGGCGCAGGTTCATTTCGGGTTCTTCGGTATACAGGGCTCTGCACCACAATCTGTTTACCGGAACTGGGGTGGTGGTATGTCCGTTCTTTCTGGTATGCTGAGCGCGGAGACACTTCCGTTCAACACACAGTTTGGTGGTCAATATCATATTGCCGGCGCTGGTCATCGCAGTATAGACCATGAAACCGGACGTCTTTCATTCAGTAATACGCAGATCGGTGTTTCCGGAATGGCCAGGTTTACCGGGAAATCACAAACATCGCGCCGGGTGCCTTACTTGGATCTGTCTGGAGGAATACAGAACAATGCTTCTTCCATGATTGTTCACACGACGCAGGCAAACAATCACGATCACTGCACGACTCAATCCCTGTATTCATCAACCGGTTTAACGGGCGGTGCAGGTGCGGGAATACTTTTCCGGTTATCGAACAGCATACTCCTCGATGTTGGGTTGCAATGGCAAAGCTCAACGGTTACGGGTAAGTTTGTGGACATGAAAAGCGTTGTGAATACCAGCGAGGGCATTTCATACACGACACCAAGTGTTCCCCGGGGAATGCTCCTGCTCAGGATCGGACTGTATATCCATACGAACAACGACGGTTGTCGATGCAACGAAAACTGTAAGATCCGGAGTCATCACGCAAAGACCTGTTACCTGGGCGGGGCATCCGAATAGTTTGAACTTCCGGTGGCGACTTACCGCGCAATAACCAACTCTTTTGTTTGCGATGCTCCTTCCCCACTCACGCGGATAAAATACATTCCGGCTGCGAGAAATGAAACATCGAGTTGCATCTGCACCATTCCCGAAGGATTGGCTATCGTCGAACTCAAAATGAGTTTTCCGTTTGCATCAGTCATGGTGAAAGTGAGTTCATCGCCGGGCATCTGCGCCTGTATCGTCAGTTGATTGCTTGCCGGATTTGGAAATACAGACACAAATAATCCAGGCCCTGTTGGATCCGTAACCGAAGCGAGGAAAGAATACTTGATCAGGAAAACAGACGAGTGTGATGTGTCGTTGTACCACGCAGCGCAATACACGTTGCCGAGGTGATCTGTTCCAACCTGTTGCTCGTAAACATTAACTGTTTGTGGCGTAGTGTACAGCGCGCTCCAGACGATCGCCCCGATGGAATCAAACACGGTAATTCCTGTAGCAACACCTTGAGCAGTCGTTACACGCCCGGCCGTCACCACTTGGTCGCCTGGTTTTTCCGCTACACTATACCCGTGCGCAGTACCGGAAGGATTTTCCCACACCCATTGCGTGGTGCCATGGAGATCAATGCCCAGGTCGACCCATCGCGGCGAAGGTACTCCGTCCATGTACCAACCCGTCAGGACAATTGTTCCGGCCGCTGTTATCAACGCATCATTCACAATATCCATCCGGTTTATGGCCACATTAAAATAATCACCCGCATTGATGCTCGTATCCCAAAGTGTATTGCCCGAACTGTCCATGGTCATCACAAACATATCGCGCGCACCAGCCACCTGATTATAGATCTCGCC
>DATHKF010000440.1:0-5342 GCA_035489505.1 Bacteroidia bacterium
GATTTCCCGTAATAATGAAAGCAAGTTCTCGGCCATGGTTTTTATAGCGAGATTATTGCAACTTGAGGCTCACCTGCCAATAAACAGCCTAAAGTTCTCGACCGCGGGATGTTAATCTATAATGCGTGTTGCCCTGGGTGATGGTACCTTTGCCAACCCTGCAAGGGTTATAAGGCTTTGAGGGTTAGCAAGGGAATACACCATGAAAATTCAATTCGAAGAATACACCAGCACGTGGGTTGAAGATTACCGCAACGAAGAACGGGCCCTGATCAAAACGCTTGATGGCCTTTTCGTTAGTATGGATCATATTGGTAGTACGTCGGTTCCCGGACTTGGAGCCAAACCGATCATTGATATCCTGGTTGGACTGAAAGACGAAACATATCTTGATCGTGTAATTGCTCCGATGATGAATTCCGGTTACACGTACTTCAAAAAATACGAAACCGACATGCCGTACCGGCGACTGTTTGTGAAGTTGAAACCGATAACCGATACACCATCACCGGAAATTATTGATGTCGATGACGAATACAACACCGGGGAGTTTTTTGTGCCGCTGGTGAATATTCATGTCGTGGTGAAGGACACGCATCATTGGACAAGACATATTGCCTTCCGCAATTTTCTACGAACGCATCCCGATGTGAAGAACAAGTATTACGAATTGAAACGCAGTTTGTCACAACAGGAATTTTCACATCACCTGGAATACAACGAGGCCAAGAACAGTTTCGTCAAGGAAAACGAACAATTGGCTTTGACCTGGTTTCAGAATCAAGCCGAACGTGATAACAACTCTTAACACCAGCCGTGACAATCAAATACGAACTTTACGGGACGATTTAATTGAGGACTGCAGAAATGAAAATAGGTTTGATTCGTCACTTTAAAGTCAAGTATACCCTTCCGAAAAAAACATTTCTCACGCGGTCAGACCTCATCCGGTGGTTCGATGAGTATGAATTGAACGATGTTGAACACAACGAAGTTGATCTGCGCGGCATAGCATGGAAGAGATGCTTTTCCAGTCCCGTGAACCGGGCCATTTACACCGCAGAACAAATTCACACCGGGGAAATAGTCAAGGTGCCGGAACTGAAAGAGCTGGATATTCTGCATCTCATGTGGGGCAAAATAAAATTGCCACTGATTCTATGGATCATCCTGGTGCGGATGAAATCTTCTTCATCGAATGAAGTCACGCATGAATTTCGAAAAAAGATCACGGCGTTTGTTGATGAGCTCCTGTTGAAAAGCAATGAGGATACATTGATCGTCAGTCACGGTTTTGTGATGATGTTTTTGCAAAAAGAATTGAACCGGAGAGGGTTTAAAGGTGACCGCTTCAGGACGCCGGAGAATGGGAAAGCGTATATTTATGAACGCTGAGATTCCATTCAATGACAATGAATCGTTTTGATTGTATTATGCCGCTGATTTTGCTGATCGCGCAGCGATCGAATCAATTAAAAATTGAAGCAGTGCAATTGATCTGCGTAATCTGCAGCAAAAAAATAATCATACAATAAGCCTCTTCATGAAAAAACTTCTCGCTTTCTCGGGCTCCAACAATTCCGTCTCCATCAATCACCAACTCGTGCTGTGTGCTGCATCTCTTTTGAAAAAGTACGATGTAACGGTGGTGGAATTGCGGAATTACGCGGCTCCGCTGTTCAGTATCGATGTGGAAAAAGAAGGATTTCCGAAATCCATGCTGGAGTTCAACGTACTGCTGAAAGAATTTGATGGCCTCGTTATTTCATTGCCCGAACACAACAGTTCGATCACTCCGGTGTTTAAGAACACGGTCGACTGGGTATCGCGTATCGAAATGCCGGTGTTCAAGGACAAACCGGTTTTGCTCATGAGTACTTCACGTGGCAAACGCGGTGGAATCACTAACCTCACCCATGTGAACGGACTCATGCCGCGTTGGGGTGGGAGAGTGGCTGCTACATTCAGTCTTCCGGGTTTCACGGAGAATTTCGACATGGCAACCACAACAATCAGAAACGAAGAGGAAATGGCGAAACTGGTTGTTGCGGTCGCAGAGTTTGAGAAGGTGTTGGAGACTTCAGAATACCGTGTGATTGTTTAGCTGGTGCAGCACCAATCTATCAACTCATCAGCAGGTTCATTCAACTTTAGAATTGTGTAGAATCTGTAACTTGCACTATACTGGATTATGAGCAGCAGCGAGATACTTATTTACCAAAATCCGGACGGCAAGATCAGGATTGATGTTCGCCTGGAGGGAGAGACCGTTTGGCTAACACAGGCTCAGCTGTGTACATTGTTTGAGAAGTCAAAAGCCACTATAAGTGAGCACATTAAGAACGTTTTTGAAGAAGGGGAACTGGGCGAAAATTCAGTTGTTCGGAAATTCCGAACAACTGCAGAGGATGGCAAAAACTATGAAGTCAATTACTATAATCTTGATGTAATTATCTCGGTTGGCTACCGGGTAAAATCACCTCAGGGTACCCAATTCCGTATCTGGGCAACGCAACGGCTCAGGGAGTATATCATCAAAGGATTTGCCTTGAACGACGACCGGTTTAAGTCGGGCAGTTCGATGAACTATTTCAACGAACTCCAGGAACGCATCCGGGAAATTCGCATTTCGGAACGATTTTTCTATCAGAAGATCAAAGACATATATACAACCAGCATTGATTACGATTCGAAGGACGAAAAAACCATTGAGTTCTTCAAAGTGGTGCAGAACAAATTGCTTTGGGCGATCAGCGAACAAACCGCAGCAGAATTGGTGTACAGAAGAGTTGATGCTAATTTGCCCTTGATGGGTATGCAAGCGTACGACAAGAAAAAATCCGTTGGTGTTAAGAAATCTGAAGTGAGCGTTGCGAAGACTACCTGAAAGAAGATGAAATAAAATTGCTCGGTTTGCTGGTGGAACAGTATTTGGCTTTTGCCGAAACCATGGCGCAACAACGGACACCCATGTATATGAAGGATTGGATACAGCGACTTGACGGCATTTTGCAACTAAACGGAAGAGAATTACTGACGCATGCAGGAAAGATAAGTCATGAGAAAGCGCTGCAGAAATCAGGAGAAGAATTTGAGAAATATCAGCTGGCTCAACAAACAATAGAGAAGGAGCAGAGTCTTAAGGAGATTGAAGAGGAAATTGAAAAACTGAAAAAAATAAAACAATAGAACATCGTGAAAAAAAAACGCACTCCTTTCCGCGTTGATCCTTCTGCTCATTACTTCGTGCGGAGAAAATAAAAAGCCGGAGGCGACCGGTACAGAAAAACAGGATACCGGAAGCGTAACCCAAGAAAAAATGTCTGCACCCAAACTTTTTTACCACAACTACGATGAGAACACAGGGATTGAAACGCCCGAGCCGGTGGGCTTGGTAATCGCCTGAAATACATGGAGGAACTTCCGGAAACCGACGGCAATTTTCTCGGGTTTAAGTTGATCGAGGATGATGAGATCGTTCAGTTCATGTACCAGGACGATCGCGGTTTGGTGCTGGATATTCCGAACGAAGGGCATGAGGCGATTATTGACCTGGAGCAGTGCAAGCAGATCATTCGCGATTTGTATGCTGGTAAACGGGCGACGGATATTGTGAGCGCAACGGGAGGGTGATCTGCAAGGGTCCTAACCCTGAAAGGGCTATTAACCTTTTGAGGGTTGAGACCCTTGCAGCATTGGGAGGGTGAGGAGGTCCTAACCCTGAAAGGGCTATTAACCTTTTGAGCGTTGTGACCTCTGCAGCACCCTTGGACACCCTTCCTAACCCTGAAAGCCATATATGCCTTTCAGGGTTAGGAAGGGTGTCCAAGGGTCAACTGTACTTCTCTTTCACATACTCCATAAAATATTTAAAATTCAACGGCTCACCCGTGGCCTTCTCGCAAAGCTCCTTCGAAGAATATGTTTTCCCGTGACGGTGAATTTTTTCCCGCAACCAATTCAGCAATTGCGAATAATCCCTTTGCTCAACCTGGCTTTTGAGATTTGGAATTTCCTCCGAGGCTTTCACAAAAAACTGCGCCGCATAAAAGCTGCCCAGCGAGTACGTAGGGAAGTACCCGAAACTTCCGTGCGACCAATGCACGTCCTGCATGCATCCTTCGGCGTCAGACGGAACATCCACGCCGAGGTATTCTTTATACCGCGAATTCCAGTATGCGGGAATGTCATTCACCGCAAGCTTGTTTTCGAAAATCGCTTTCTCCACTTCGAAACGGATCATCACGTGAAAGTGATACGTTACTTCGTCGGCATTGATGCGGATCAACGAGGGCTTCACCACATTCAACGCGGCGTAAAACTGTTCCACTGAAACATCTTTCAACTGCTCCGGGAATGTCTTCTGCAATTCCGGAAATTGTCCTTTCCAGAAAGGCATGCTTCGTCCCACGTTGTTTTCCCACAACCGCGATTGCGACTCATGAATGCCCAGCGAACAATATTCTCCCGAAGGCAAACCGTACTGATCGTCGGGAATTCCCTGCTCGTATAAAGCATGTCCGCCCTCGTGAATACTTCCCGTGAGACAATCGCTGAGATTTTTCTCGTCGATGCGCGTGGTAACGCGAACGTCCTGCGCGCAGAAGTTTGTGGAAAACGGGTGCATAGAAATATCCTGCCGCCCGGCTTCAAAGTCATATCCCATTTGCTTCAGGATAGTTTCGCTGAATGCAAATTGTTTGTCTTTGTCGTAATTCCGGTGGAGAATTTCCTGCGAACCCGTTGGCCGCGAAAAAAGTTCTTTCACAAAAGGAACGAGTTCTTTCCGCACATCGTTGAACAAAATTTCAACCTCTGATGTTTTCAGTTCCGGCTCGTATTCATTCAGGAATGCATCATACGGGTGATCAGTGTAGCCAATCAGTTCGCATTCTTTTTTCTTGAGGGCAATGAGTTTTTCCAGCTTCGGTGCGTAAATGGAAAAATCGTTTTTCGTTTTCGCTTCCTGCCAGGCAGTGAATGTTTCGGAAACACAACGGCTCAGTTCTTCGACAAACTCACGTGTGTATTTTTTGGCTTTCCGGTATTGCTTCAGCGTAAGTTTTACATTCTGCGATTGACGAAAATCAAGCGTTTGATCCGCAGAAAGTATTTCGAGCAATTCGCCGGTTTCGCTGGAAGTAAATTGTTCGTGAACAATTCCCGAAAGGGTGGCCAGTTGCTGCGCCCGTCGTGCCGCGCCTTTTACAGGCATGTAGGTTTCCATGTCCCAGTTGAGAACGGCAGAGGAATAGGAAATATCTGCAATGCGTTGAAGTTGGGTGACCAGTTTGTTGTAGTTGGTGTTCATTACAGTCGGGTTATATTTTACCACGGCGACA